>CACVKW010000065.1 GCA_902749685.1 Olavius sp. associated proteobacterium Delta 1
TCCAGAAACCAGAATCCAGGATCAGTCAATACTTTCAATGGTCTTCATTGCAGCAGCGAAGTTGGATTTCAAAATTTTATGCAACTATAGGGTTAACTTAGTGCTCCTATTCTTAATTGCGGTAACGTATTAGCACTAATATTTTTTCACCGCAGAGGCGCGAAGGGCGCAGAGAGAAAGTATTTTTTATTTGCCTTCCTCTTAAAGGCAACTGAAAAGAAGATTTCACTCTGCGCTCTCTGCGCCTCTGCGGTGAATAATAGTTTAAAGCGAAAAAAACCATGTCGAATTTTTTTGAATTTTTGCTGGGGCATGCGCCGGCCGATTGGGTCGGGGGAAGATTATCCTTCGGTGCCCCCATTAACGTTGCCGTCATGATCGGCGCTCTGGCAGCGATCATCGGCGCGGTCTGGCTAGTGTACCGCAAGACGACCGTTGCCGCCGGCGGCCGGCTGAAGGTGTTGTTGATCGCGCTGAAATCGGCGGTGCTGGCCGCCCTTTTGCTGTGTCTGCTGCAGCCGATGTTGATCACCTCCATGCCGGTTGTGCAGCAAAACGATGTTGCCGTCATCGTGGACAACTCGCGCAGCATGACCATCCGGGATATGGGAGATGATCGTGCGCGCGGAGAAGTCGCGGTTGAGCTGCTTTACGGGCAAAATGGTCTGATGGATCGTCTGCAGGATGACTTTCAGCTGCATGCTTTTCGTATCGATGGCGGCGGTCATCCGATCTCCGGTCCAAAAGATCTGAAATTTGCGGCGGCACGGACATCGCTGGCCGAAGGTCTGGCGCAGATCAGCCGGACTTTGAAAGGATTGCCGATTTCCGGTTTGATTCTGATCAGCGACGGCGGGGACAACAGCCGGCAGGATCCGATCCGGGTGGCGCAAAACCTCGCAGCGCTTGATATTCCCGTCTTCGCGGTGGGAGTCGGACAGACCGCCATCCCGCATGATCGTGAAATCACCCAGGTCACCGCCGCCCGCACCGTGATGGAAGAATCTATTTTTGATGTGAATGTGACGATCCGTAACCAGGGGTACGCGCAACGGGAATTCGACATCATCATCGAAGACGGCGACAGGATCCTGGCGCGAAAAACGGTGCAGCCCGGCCAAAGCCATGCGGCCCGGCGCTACACCCTCGAACTGAACTCCGAAGATGAAGGTCCGCGGATTTATGTCGTGCAGATCCCCGCGGAGGAGGATGAAAGCATCGTGCAAAACAACCGGCGCGCCTTTCTGGTCGATAAAGTGCGCAAAAAGTCGGATGTTCTTTATATCGAAGGCCACCCGCGCAACGAGTACAAATTTATCCGGCGTGCGGTAGAAGGGGATCAAACCCTGCGGCTGGTGACCTATTTAAAGACCGGCCCCCACAAGTTTCTGCGCCAGGGAATCAGGTCACCGCAGGAACTTGCCAACGGGTTTCCGGCGATAAAGGAGGACCTGTATCAACACGCGGCGATTGTTCTGGGCGATATCCCCAAAAGCTTTTTCAGCGCCGAGCAGCTGGCCATGATCCGGCAGTTTGTTTCAGAACGGGGCGGCGGTTTTCTGATGCTCGGCGGTTCCAGCGCCTTTGAGGAAAATTTCATTGGCTCACCGGTAGCGGATATCCTGCCGGTGACCCTGCTGAATCAGGCGCAGCTTCCCCCACAGCTGCCTGAACGTGCCGGTAGTGAAAAATTCAGCCTGCGACTGACCGCAGAGGGCGAACACGCGGCCGTGCTGCGCCTGGGGCTCGACCGGGCAATGAACCGACAATTGTGGGAAAAGATGCCTCAGCTGCAGGGATTCAATGCGACCGGGCCGGCCAAGCCCGGCGCCACGGTGCTGGCCGTCCATCCCACCCTCCGTCTCCGCACGGAGCCCCTGCCGGTGATCGCCTATGAGCGATATGGTCGCGGCCGCAGCATGGTGGTCGCCACGGCCTCCACCTGGCGCTGGCAGATGCTTCTGCCGCACGAAGACAGGTCTCATGAGCGGTTTTGGCGGCAGGTGCTGCGTTGGCTGGCAGCCCCGGCTCCTTTGCCGGTTGAAATGAGCCTGGACAAGGATTCATACGGTGCGGGTGAGCAAGTGAACCTGAGGGTGCGGGTTTCCGACGCTAAGTACGCGCCGGTCAATGACGCCACGGTTTGGCTGAAACTGACGGATTCTGCGGGCTCCATCCAGGACGTTCTGCTGGAATGGGCGATCGACGATGACGGGATCTATACCGGGGCCTTCAAGGTGCACCAAGACGGGATACATAAAATCGAGGTAGCCGCGACGTCGCCGTCCGGGAAAGTGCAGGAAGCCTCATCTCATTTTTTAGTCGTGGAACCCACGGCGGAGTTTATCGATGCCGGCATGGACGCCGTCCTGCTGAAGGCAATGGCCGGCGTCAGCGGTGGTAAATTTTACACGGCCAACCACGCGGACCGTTTGGTGAGTGATCTGAAACGCCTTCAGAAAGTCGTTGCGGTGGATGTTGAACAGGATATCTGGGATATGCCCATTGTCCTTATTTTGCTCTGCGGGCTCTTGGCCCTGGAGTGGCTGGTGCGGCGCAGAAAGGGGATGTCATGAAGGTGCCGGCAATTCGGTTGCTGTCTTTGATTGCGGTCGTTGTTCTGGCGCTCCCGGTTAATGCCGAAGCGCAAAGCCGGGAGTATTTCCTCGCCGGAGCGGACACCCGCAAATACGCGGTTATCCTCGGGGGAATTGGGGCCGATGAGAAGTATCAATCCCAATTTCGGCAGTGGACTCTCAAACTCCATGCAATCCTCGTGGCAGATTACGGATATCCGCCCGATCACATCACCCTTCTTCTGGGTCGCGGCGATCCCGCAACTTCGGAAATTGCGGGTAACTGCCGGCTGGAAACTATTGCGGCAACCATGGAACAGCTGCGAATGAAAGTTCAGCCCGGGGATCAGGTCACCATTTTCCTGATCGGCCACGGTACCAGCGATGATCGGGACGCCAAATTCGTCATTGCCGGGCCGGACATCACCGGTGCTGAATTCGCGGAGATTCTGCAAGGTTTTTCCGACCCGGATATCGCCGTGGTGAACACGACCGGTTCCAGCCGTCCATTTTGTGACGCCCTTGCCGCGCCTGGGCGCGTGATTGTCTGTGCAACACGCGCGGGAGCTGAAAGATACGACACCATCTTTGCCCGGTTTTTGCTGGAGGGGTTGGCAAACCATACCGCCGACCGCGACAAGAATCAGCGGGTCTCCCTGTTCGAAATCTTCTTGTATGTAAGGGAAAAAGTAAAATCATGGTACACCGACCAGGACCGGCTGCCTTCGGAGCACCCGACACTCGACGACAACGGTGACGGGCACTTTCAGACCGATCCGGATCCCATGCGGAATGAAGGCGGACTGGCGCAGATTGCCGAACTCGACACCCTCACGGCTTTGTTGCCGGCCACCGTCGCCGACGGTCCGGCCGCTGGGACCCTGCGCAACCTGACCGCGCGGGTGCGGGCGCTCGAAAGATCCGTCATCCTGTTGCGGAATCAAAAGGCGGCCATGCCTGAAATTGTCTACCGGCAGCAATTGGAAACTTTTTTGATCGACCTTGCCCGTTCCACCCGCCGCTTGAAATCTCTGCTGGCCGATCTTCGAAAAAACATTCATCGTGATCTAATCTTGGAAAAATTACGGCGATGTGCTAAAACCTCTCAGTTCGTCGAGCACAAATTTTAGATAGCATCAATTTGGGGTCTGTGTCTCTTAATCGAGTCTTCGCTCGATCAGGCGGCGGCCCGCGGCCTGTTGAAAGTCAACAACCAGGCAGGAATAAAACCAAGATGCGAGGTTTTGGCGGCAAACATCGATGTCTGCAGCATACGAAAAATATCGAAAATTGTTAACTTCCGGTCAATTTGAGGAAGCCGCGCGGCTGGCCGAATCGGAAGATCTAAAGGGCGAAGCCAACAACCCTTTTTGGCTGACCCGCCAGGCGGCTGCGCTCTCCCGCGCGGGACGGCATGGGCCGGCGCTGCGCATTGCCCAACACGCCCTCGCGTTACAGCCTACCAATCCTTTCTCCATTCTGGCGGTTGCCGAAGCACTGCACGGTCTGAAGCGAGTCGAGGAAGCACTTCTTCATTATCAGGATATTGCGGCACATCCCAAACTGTCGCCTGCAGCCCGCCGGGGAATCCTGGATTGTCTTCTGGAACAAAAGCAATGGAATCGAATCCTGGAGCTTCTGCAGCAATGGGGCCTGCCGCCGGATAAAAGCCATCGCTGGCGGGTGCGGGCGCTGGCCGGTTTGCAGCGTTGGGACGAAGCCATGGCGTCTTGTCATCAGTGGCTCAAATTACAGCCGGACCACCCTCCGGCGTTGTGGACCTTGACCGAGCTCGAGGTCCAGCGCGATGGACTGCAAGCGGTGCTGCCACGCATGGCAAAGCTGGCCAAAATACCGTACCGGCCGCCGGTGTACAAGGAGATCTATGCCTCCCTTTGCCGACAGGCCGGCCAGCCCGAATTGGCGGCCGAGCTGTATGCCAAAATGACCCAAGGCGCGCCGGATCTCAAAATATTGCGAAAACAGGCATTTGCGCTTTCAGCCGCCGGAAAAAAATCAGAGGCAATCGCCATGCTGGAGGAGCTGCTTAAAAACGATCCAAGGGATTACTACGCGCACAACTCATATATGGCCGGCTGCAGGAAAACAAACCAACTCGAGCGCGCCGCACAATTTTACGCGGACCTGGTGGAGAAAAATCCGGATGAAAAGCCGCTATATGGGCGCATTCGTAAAATCGAAGGCCTTCAGCGCAAAAAAACCAACCTTGATCGGGAGTAACAGATGAACCTTAACTTAACCATCGGCGACCTGATCGAGGTGCCGGAGGTTCAGACCGTCATCCGTCTGGAGGAAGGGCGAACCCGCTCGGAACAGATCAGCCACAGCTTTGTCTTCACCGAAGAAGTGGCCTCCCACTTAACCGTGCTGGCCGACAGCCTGCTTCAGGACCAGGGCCGGGGGTTCTTTTTGCAGGGTGATTTCGGCTCGGGGAAATCCCATTTTCTAGCTGCCCTGACAGCCTGCCTCAGTGCCGGTCCCGGCTCCGAAGTACTCAGCCGGCAACACGCGGGGCTGAGTCGCCTGAAAGCCTCCGGGCGCAAGCTCCTGGCGGTGGACATCTCCTTGATCCAGTTCCGTGCCACCACCTCCCTGGAACAGATCGTGGTTGAAGCCATCGAAGCACGGTTGACCTCCGCCGGCATCCCAACCCGGCTCACGCCCCGGGCGGCATTTCTGGATCATTTGAAAAACCTGTTGAAATCCGAAGGCCTCGCGGCGGCCTTTGCGGGGCAGTTGGACATCCGACCGGAGGAAATCGATGCCTATCTGCGCGACCATCCTCGCCGATCCTACGTCGAGGGCGTGCGGTTTATGAAAGAGCTCGGTTTGGAGGCACCGGAGTCGCTGGTCGAAGAGCGGATTGAAACCTTTGAGCGCACCATCACAGCCGTCCGGCAGGCCGGGTTTGACAGCCTGGTACTGATCATGGACGAACTCTCGGAGTTTTTCAGGTCAAAGCCGGATACCCGGGGATTAAACGATGACGCCCGCACCTTGCAGCTGATCGGGGAACTGGCAGACACCGAACCGCTCTGGATCATCGCCGCCGTTCAGGAAGCCATCGAACGTACCGGAGACATTTCCCAGGGGACCTTACGCAAGATCCGGGATCGCTTTCCCGTCAAGCTGGTGCTTTCCTCCGTGCACATCAAGGCCCTGATTGCGGGCCGTCTGGTGAAGCGCAGGCCCGGCGTTGAAAACGAGCTGCTTGAAATCTACCACTACCTGCAACGCCATTTTTTTGCCATTACCTGCAGTTACGAGGATTTTCTGGGCACCTACCCGATTCACCCCGCCACCATTGCCCTGCTGGATGGATTGGGAGATCTTTTTTCACAGCACCGGGGAATCGTCGATTTTGTCCACAGCCGCCTGGCCGGCGAAAAGAGCCGCAAAATTGCCGGCATCCTCGATCATCCGAGCTTCGAATTGCTGGGACCAGACAGCATTTATGATCATTTCGCCCGGCGGATTTCCGAATTTTCAGCCTTCCATGTCTATCCCAAATATATCATCCCGCACCTGGATGAGGTCATCGATCAGATCCTCGAAGATCCCGACGACCGGACGCTGGCGCGACGCATCATTCGAATTCTGGTGCTCTACAACATTCATCCCACCGCCAGCCTGCCGACGGTCCGGGCGTTGACCGAACTGGTTTCCTGCACCCTATCGGACCATGATCCGGACTTGAACGTGGAGTTTATCAGCGGAACGATTCTGGACCCCCTCGTGCAAAAAAGCCGGTTTCTGGTCAAACACCGCGCACCGACCGACGCGGCTGTCGATGACGTCTATGAAGTCCTGGCCCAGGAGGATCCTTCCAAAACCCTCGATGCCAAGATCGCCGCCCGCGCCGCCGAAATACCACCCGATGACAGCCGGCTGCTGCTCGACCCCCTGGCTGAGCTGTCGGATTCTCCATCCTGGCCGGGGGCGGCCATCCTGCAATCCGGTGCGCTGCGCCAGGTACATTGGCGTCAAAGCAGACGGATGGCCTGGGTGGCATTTTTGAGCCCAGGCGATGAAACCTCGCTCCTAAGACGCATCGATCAAGCCTCGTCTTCCGGCGAGTGGGATTTTGCATTTATCGTCAGCATTATGCCGGCACGCTTCGAGGCGCGGCATACCGCGGTTTGGCAAATCTCCCTGCCCCAGGGTCCGGAAGAGACCGCCGTGCTGAGGGAATATCTGGCAGCGCGTCAGATCTCTTCGGAGCTGCGCCCCACCAATCCGGCCGAGGCACCCCTGATTCAGCCGGCCGAGGAAGCCCTGGAACGCCTCCGGACCGGCGCGCATCAGGCGGCCCTGGACGCATTTTATGCCGGAAACTACCGTGATCCGGCCATTGCCATCGAGCCGGTCATCCGGCAGATGCGGCAATTCGATCGCCTGCTGGAGACCGCCGCAGAGGCTCTGCTGGAAGACCGCTTTCCCGGTTATCGGGAGATTGCACCGCGTAAGGTCACACCGACACGAATGTTGTATCAGAGGTTGATCGACGAATTTGTTTCGCCGGGCAGCCTGAACCTGAGGGCGGCTCACGCGCGAGGCCTCAGCGAGGCCATCGAAGGACTGGCCGCACCCCTGGGATTGGCACAGTTGCGTGCCGGCACCTATGTGTTTGCGCCGGGTCTGCAACATCATCCGCTGCTGGCAGAGGTGTTCGGGTTGCTGAATGCAGCCAGCCAAACCAAGGTTGCGGATGTGCTGCAGATCCTGCGCACGGGCCGCTACGGTTTGCCGGAGGATACGGCACTTTTCTTATTGGCGGCTTTGGCCCACGGCGGACTCATCACGCCGCTCAAACACAGTCGTCCTCTGCCTCTTGAATTCCTGCGGCTGCACAAGATCCAGAACGCAGACGCGCTGGCGCCCGGGGAAGTCATTGGCAAGCACGACCGGGAGACACTGGTCAGGACCTGCGGCTTTCTATCCGGTTCCGGTGGTTGGGAGTCTTTCGGGTTGCGCCAGCAGCGCGAGGCCTGGCAAGAGCTGATCAAGTTCCGGGAGTGGGTGCAAAAGGCCTGCAACGACCTCGCAAGACAGCTGGCGGAGGTTGCCCATTTTTCGGCCTTCGAATCCTTCGATCTGGATGCGTTGCGTGTGAAGCTGGAAACACTGCGATTGCTGGCTGACGAAATCAAGGTGTCCTATGCGGCCCGGGAGGGGTTGGAACGATTTCTGAAAGCCTGGCGCGAAAGCGGCTTCGGTGCCGACGACATTGAGAGGCTCAAAAAGATGCGCCGCTTTCTCACCCGCGAGTCTGAGCAGTTTGTTTTTGTGAATCACTACCTGCAGCATGGCGCCGTCGCTCAGGCGGCATCCGAAGACCACGATTTGACCATGCTGCGCGCCGATGTGATGCAGCTGCTGGCGCTACCCGAGCGAATGATCATGCAAGCGCCCGGTACTGCGCCGCTCAACGAGGCCTTTGATCAATTCCGGGCAGCGTACGCCGACCATTACGCACGACAGCATGCAGCCCATTACAGCTGCTTTGAAAAAAAGTCTCTTTCGCGGTTTGCCAGGCGGGCCTGCAGCCTGCTCAAACGGCTGTCATCCATTGAGGTCCTGGACCGTCCCGCCGGTCTGGCTGATCTTTTTCGGCAAATCGGGCCGCCGCGCACGAGCCTCTGCAAACGCAACCTGGGCGAGGAGCTGATGCGCTCGCCGGTCTGCAGTTGCGGATTTGTCCCGGGTCAAACGCCGCCACCGGCTCGTTTGGAGGATCCGGAATCTGCCATTGAAACCTGCTTGAATCAATATCTGACCATCTTAAAGGCGGCAGATGTCCGCGAAGCCCTTGAAGCCCGGGCCTTTGCCATGAGTGATGCCGACCCGGAAACGGCCGGTCGTCTGCGCCGTCTGAAACGTTTTTTGGCGGATACGACGACCTCGGCCACCGCCCTGCTGGATCTTTTGGATGAGGACACGGCCGGCGAAATTTCCCGGGCCCTGGCGGGAAGGATATTGATCGAAAAACGCAGCCTGAAAGATCTGGTCAGCCGCCTGGGCGGACGCCGTCTGGCACCGGGTCAGGTGCGAGAGACGGTTGCCCAGTGGATCTCCAAAGCCGATGAGAATACGGTGATTGCGGTCGAGGATGCCGAGTTGTCATTGGAGTCCGGCCCGGCCTCGTTATCCTGGTGGCCCCTCATGCATCCCGAATTACACCACGTGCCGGCTTACCCAGGGATCCGAGAAATCGAGGCGGCTTTGGAACGGCAGCATCCTGCAGCCCAATTGCGGCAACAGCTGCTGAGCCTGGACGACCGCCGCCTGATTCGCTTCATTTGCGAAGAGCCGTTTCATATCCGGGCGATCGGCACGGCCTGGCTGGTACTGGCCGAGCGCATCCTTTCCGCTGCACATTGGCCGGATGCCGCCGACATCTATTCCCGATACGCCGATTTGGAGACGGCCGGCTCGGTCCAGGAGGGGTTGCGGACGCTGCGACGAATCTGCGAGCTGACTGACGCCCCGCTGCCCGACAAACTGAGGCTTCGGGTTCCGCTGTCGGAAATATGGGTGAATCCCTGGGCCAGCCGGGAGCTGCGCTCTTTGGTGTTGGAAAAGATCCAGGCGACGGCCCGCAGAGGGGATGAATGGCTGGCAACCCTGCCTGCGGTCGAGCCCATTGATCTGAGTCGCGACCCGTTGGTGCTTCTGATTGACGGGGTATCGCCGGATATCTGGCTTGAGACCCTGGAGCGTTTAGAGGCCGCGGCCGGCGGCGGAAGACTGGCCTGGCAGCGCCTGGACGTAGCGCCGAAAACGGCCGTGGCGGTTGCCGCCCTTTTCGGTTTTAATGGCGATGCCCTGGATGAATTCCATGCGCGCGATATCGACTACCATCAGATCAAAGGCGACGAAGCGCACGGACTGGCCGACCTTCTGCCGGACTTTGCACCCGGTAAACCGACGGTCATCCGGGTGTCCCGAATTGACGACGCCGCCCATGCCGCCCGTCTGCGCCTGGCGCAGATGCCGGGGGTGATCGCAGGTTTCCTAAATACCGAGCTGACCCGTCTGCTGAAGATCAGCGCGGCGCAAAATCGCCAACTCATTATCACCACCGATCACGGCCTGTCTTTGTCCCACAGCGGCTTATCCCACGGCTCAGAAGGCGTCTTCGAACAGGCCGTATTTCAGTATCTGCTGCCGTGATCGAGGAACAGCGTCCAATAAGGCAGCTTTTTTTCCCAATCGCGTGGGAGTGAAGCGTTTGCCGACCATTTCTGCGGCATGCACTAGATATCCGTTTATTGAATTCGGAAGTCGGATTTAATTCGCTTCAATAAATACAGATCATGGCCTGACTGCCTGTTGACATCAATCACAGCGCAATGCTATCTAAGTGTCGATAAGTTTGAATCCTGATCATAATAAGGGTTATCTTTGGATTTAAATTGTTGCGTCAAAAGTGGGGGAATTATTAATCATCAACTTTAGCAGGAGGTGGCTTATGAAAAGCAAGGTTCGTCGATTAACCGTTTTAGGCCTGATCGCACTGATGGCCATGGCTTTTTTGTCCTCACCGGCCTGGGCCGGCAAAAAGGACGATACACTCTATGTCGCTCTGGAAAAAGAGCTTGAGAACGTCGACCGCTACTTCAATAATGCCCGTGAAGGGATTGTTTTCGCCCGGCATGTCTATGACAACCTCTTGTGGCGTGATCCTGAGACCTACGAGTATAAAGGGCTTTTAGCCAAGACATTCAAATGGGACGGAAATACGGCTCTGGTCATAGAATTAAGGCAGGGTGTCAAATTCCACAATGGGCAGGAATTGACTGCCGATGACGTGGTTTATACGCTTAATTGGGTGATTGATCCCAAAAACGGCGCTCTGAACCGCAATTATATAGACTGGATGAAAAATGTCGAAAAGTTGGGGGCCTATAAGGTTCGTATCAACTTGGCCAAACCCTTTCCAGCGGCCTTTGAGTTTTTGTCCGGCGCTAATCCCATTTACCCCAAGGACTATTATGCCAAAGTCGGTCCCAAAGGTTTCGGGCTCAAGCCCATCGGTAGCGGCCCTTACAAATGCGTCGAACTGGAGCCCGGTAGACGCTATGTGCTGGTGAAAAACGAGGATTACTTCATCGACAGCCCCAAGGGTACGCCCGCCATCGGCAAGATTGTCTGGCGTACCATTCCCGAGGTCAACACAAAGGTAGCCGAGTTGATGACCGGCGGACTGGACTGGATCTGGCTAGTTCCACCGGATCAGGCCAGGAATTTGGCCAAAATTCCCAGTATCAAGGTGGTTGCCGCTGAGACCATGCGGGTGGGCTTCTTGTTTATGGATGCTTCCAATCGGTCGCAAAAGACCCTCGGAATTGATAATCCTTACAAACAGCTCAAAGTGCGGCAGGCCGTCAACCACGCCATCGACCGCGAGGCCATCAGCAAAAACCTGGTGGGCGGGGAGTCGCGGGTGGTTAACTCGGCCTGCTTCCCGACTCAGTTCGGTTGCGCCCAGGATGTGGCTGTGTACGAGTATAATCCGGAGAAATCCAAAAAGTTTTTGGCCGAAGCCGGTTACCCCAACGGATTTGAAACCACCCTCTATGGATATCGCGACCGCCCCTTTGCGGAGGCCATGGTCGGCTACTTGAGAGAAGTGGGTATCAAAGCCAAGCTGGTGATGATGAAATATTCGGCTCTGAGAGAAAGAAATCGTGCCGGCAAGGTCCAGCTCAATTTTCAGACCTGGGGGTCTTACTCGATTAACGATGTCTCGGCCATCGACAGTTACTGGTTTAAATTTCAACCGGATGACATGGCTCGCGATCCCCAGGTGCGTGATTGGCTCGATGAAGGCGACTCAACTGTCGATCCCGAAGCCCGCAAAGCAGTTTATAAAAAAGCCCTGCAACGCATCGCCGAGCAGGCTTACTGGGCGCCGATGTTCACCTGGGTGTCCAACAACTGCATGAACAAAGATCTGGACTTTACCCCCTATCCGGACGCGGTCCCCCGTTTTTACCGCGCTAGATGGAAGTAGAAAATTCAGATAGAGAAAGCCCGGTTGTGATTTAGCCCATAGGGGCTGTGGTTTCAGCTCACCGGTATATTGGAATGATGGAATGGTGGAATGTTGGAGGTAGTGGAATATCTTTAAAAGATTTAGCTCAACCCAACAACCGATCAATTGATGGGGCTCAATCCTTAAGAACCATTACTGCACTAATCCATTACTCCATCACTCCAAATCCAATCCCAATATACGTTGACTAACGCCCCCTGTCGGACCAGAGACTAACTGGCAACAATTGAATAGACGGAATTATGCTAATTTACACGATCCGCAGACTCGGTCTGGCCGTCCTGGTGGCCATTGCCGTTTCCCTGGTCAGCTTTATGTTGATTCGCATGTCGGGCGATCCCGCGATCGCTTTGGCCGGTGAGAATGCCTCGAACGAAGAGATCGAATACGTTCGCAAACATTATGGCTTTGACCGACCCTTGATCATCCAGTATCTGGACTGGGGCTATCGCGCATTGCAGGGCGATTTCGGTGAATCGCCCTATTTCAACCAACCGGTGACCACGGTGATCGGGGATCGGATCGGCGTCACCATGACCCTGGGGTTGTGTGCGCTGACCTTTGCAATCGTGCTGTCCATTCCCCTGGGGGTTCTGGCAGCCACCCGCCCCAACACCTGGATAGACCGGCTTGCGTTGTCTATTTCGGTCATGGGACAGGCCATGCCGTCATTCTGGTTCGGCCTGATCATGATCATCTTTTTCGGGGTCTACCTGCGCTGGCTGCCGATATCCGGCAGTCATACCTGGACCCACTTCGTGATGCCCACCATTGCCCTGGGATACTATGCCACACCGGCATTTATGCGATTGACGCGCTCCGGTATGTTGGAGGTGCTGGCTTCGGATCATATCCGGACTGCCCGGGCCAAGGGCCTGCGCTGGCCCAAGGTCCTTTATAAACACGCCTTGCGCAACGCGATCATTCCGGTGGTGGCGCTGGCAGCCGTCCAGGCGGGCTTTATGCTGGGGGGCTCGTTCATAATCGAATCGGTCTTTGCGATTCACGGTATCGGGTTATTAGCTTTGCAGTCCATTGCCCGCTCCGATTTGCCGGTGGTTCAGGCCATCTTGCTGTTGCTGTCGATGATCTATGTTTTCTTGACTTTTATTAGTGATTTGTTGAATGCTTTTCTGGATCCCCGCATTCGAGTCAGGTGATTCATGCCAAAAACGAATATTGCCGATTCAGTGATTGATTCCGCCGATGCCGGTCTGGGGCTGGAAGTTGTTTTCCCGAGCCCGGGACAGATCATGCGCCGTCGTATGACCCGACACAAAGGGTTTCTATTTGGCGGGAGTGTGCTGGTGCTGGTTTTTCTCATGGCCCTTCTGGCGCCCGTCATTGCGCCCCACGACCCCTATCACCAGGATCTCCCCCAAAGACTGATTCCGCCAATCTGGGCTGAGGATGGAACCTGGGGGCATCCCCTGGGCACCGACAATCTCGGCCGGGATTACCTTAGCCGCGTGGTCTATGGCTGCCGCATCTCACTGTTAATCGGATTTGCCTGTGTCCTGATCGCGGCCGTGATCGGGGCCGGCCTGGGGCTGGCCGCAGGCTACTTTGGCGGCCGGGTGGATATGGTTGTCAGTTTTATAATCATGGTGCGCCTGTCTCTGCCGGCCGTTCTGGTGGCCCTGGCCGTGGTTGCTCTAATCGGCGGATCGATGCAGATTGTTATCCTGACGCTGGGGTGCCTCATCTGGGACCGTTTTGCCGTGGTGCTCAGGGCCACTACCCAGCAGATCCGATCCATGGACTATATCCCGGCCGCCCAGGCTGCCGGTTGCTCCACTTTCTGGATCGTGAGCCGGGAAATTATGCCCAACCTATTAAATAACCTGGTGGTGGTGGCCACCCTCGAGGTGGGTCGGGCCATCCTGCTGGAAGCTGCCCTGTCTTTTTTGGGGATGGGAGTGCAGCCGCCAACGCCTTCCTGGGGGTTGATGATTTCCGAAGGCCGGGAGTTTATGCTGTTTGACCCCTATCTCATCACCATACCGGGTGTGGCGCTTTTTATCATGGTGCTGGGCATTAATCTATTAGGCGACGGATTGCGCGACGTGACCGCACCGGAGGGCCAGGCATGAGTGCACTGCTGGAGGTCAAAAGCCTGAATGTGGATCTGCCCCTGCCGGCCGGTTCGCTGCATGCCGTGCGGGACGTCAGTTTTTCAGTCGCCAAGGGCGAGACGCTGAGCCTGGTGGGCGAGTCGGGTTGCGGCAAGTCCATGACGGCCCTGGCCATCATGAATCTGCTGCCCACGGGGGCTATTCGCCGGGCTGAGAGACTGCATTTCGAAAGCCGGAACCTGATGGATGCCGCCGGCACGGATATGATCGGCATCCGCGGGGCACGCATGTCCATGATATTTCAGGAACCCATGACATCGCTGGACCCCTGCTATACCATCGGCAATCAGCTTGAAGAAGCCCTGCTCGAACACCGCAAAGTCTCCAAAAAGGAGGCGCGTGAGCGGGCCGTTTTTCTGCTGGAAAAAGTCGGCATTACCGGTGCTGTTTCACGCCTCAAACAATACCCGCACCAGCTTTCAGGCGGCCTGCGGCAACGGGTAATGATCGCCATGGGGCTGATGTGCGGACCGAGCCTGATCATTGCCGATGAACCGACCACCGCCCTGGACGTGACGATTCAAGCCCAGATTCTGGAACTCCTGGCCGCGATCCAGAAAGAATTCGACATGGGCCAGATTCTCATCACCCACGATCTGGGTGTAGTATCCCGGGTTGCCGACCGTCTGGCGGTCATGTACTGCGGCCTGGTGGTGGAGACCGGTCATACCACAGAGGTATTTCAAGAACCGATCCATCCCTATACCCGGGGACTGATGGATTGCATCCCCGTACCGGGTAAAACCAAACCCGGTCAGGAGTTGGGATCCATTCCGGGTATTGTGCCGACACCGATCGGCGATCTGTGGGGCTGCCCCTTCCGCAATCGCTGCTTTTTGGCCCATGACACGTGCAGTACCAAAAACATCGACCTCGTTGAAATCGCACCCGGTCGCAGTTACCGCTGTGTACTCGGTCTGAAGCAACTGGCAGCTGCGTACGGTAGGATGTGAGATGACCGAGCCGACCCTGCAAATCGAAGATGTGACCAAGATCTACAGGGTCAGTGCCGGCGCTTTCAAGGGTAAGCGGGCGCTGAAGGCTGTTAATGGCGTCAGCCTGAAAGTGCCCAAAGGTTCGGTCCTGGGACTGGTCGGGGAATCCGGCTGTGGCAAGACCACGGTGGCCAAAATGGTGCTGGGCCTGGAAAAGATGACCGGCGGAGAGATTTACATCGCCGGAAAATCCATGTCGTCGATCAGCCCAAAAGATATCGCGCGGCGGATCCAGCCGGTTTTCCAGGATCCATATTCTTCCTTGAATCCCCGTAAATCGATTGCCAGAATTATCTCTCTGCCGATCCGGGCTTTAGGATTGGCGGGCAGCCGGACCGAGTGGGAAGCCAAGGTCGACGAGGTCATGGAGGTTGTCGGTCTGCCGCCCCGTCTCAAGCATAACTATCCCAATCAACTTTCCGGCGGACAACGCCAGCGGGTGGCCGTCGCCCGGGCTTTAATCATGCGTCCGGAGGTGGTTTTGTGTGATGAACCCACTTCAGCCCTGGATGTATCGGTTCAGGCTCAAATTTTAAATTTGCTCTTAAATCTCAGGCGGGAGTTGAACCTGACCTATGTCATTATCACCCATGATCTGGCCGTGGTCGAACACATGGCCACCCGGGTGGCCGTGATGTATCTCGGTCGAATAGTAGAAGAGGCCGATACCGCTGCCTTGTTCAAACGACCGCGCCACCCTTACACCCAGGCCCTGCTGGCTTCCGTACTGATCCCGGATCCGACCCTGGGATTGCCAGAGACCCACCTGGGCGTGGCCTATCCCAATCCCATCGATCCTCCCGCGGGTTGTACCTTTCATCCGCGCTGCCCCAGGGCCGATCAGAAATGCGCTGCTGTTGCACCCCATCCGGTGGTTGAAAGCGACCGGCTGGTGGAGTGTCATTATCCTGATTGAGTATGAGGAGAAAAGAAATGAGCCGTGAGAATGCAATTGCCCGGGCCGAGGCACTTTTTGACGATGGTAAATTTTTTGATCTGTTGAGCCGCTGGGTTTCGCACCCGACGGAAAGTCAAAACGAAACCTGTAAAGATCCCCTGCAGACATATCTGACCGGGGCGATCACGCCCTATCTGGCAAATCTGGGCTTTAGCTGCCGGCTGGTGGACAACCCGGTCAACCCGCGGCTGCCTTTTCTGATCGGTCAACGAATGGAAGGTGAAAACCTGCCGACGGTATTGACCTACGGCCACGGAGATACGGTGTTGGCCATGGACGGCCGCTGGCGCGGAGGGCTTGAGCCCTGGCAGGTGATCAAGGAAGGTGAACGCTGGTACGGTCGCGGGGCGGCCGACAACAAGGGGCAGCATGCCATCAATCTGGCCGCCCTGGCCTGCGTCCTCGAAGAACGGCAACAGCTGGGATTTAACACCAAAGTTTTAATCGAGATGGGTGAGGAAATGGGCTCGCCCGGGCTGCACCAAATTTGCGCCGCGGAAAAAGAAGCCCTGGCAGCCGATGTGCTCATCGCATCGGACGGACCGCGCATCGATCCGCAAAAGCCGACCCTTTTCGGCGGCAGTCGCGCGGTGTTTAATTTTGATTTGCGCCTCGATCTCAGAGACGGCGGACATCATTCCGGCAACTGGGGCGGACTGCTGGCCAATCCGGCGATCATCCTGGCCCATGCCATCGCTTCGCTGGCCGATGCCCGGGGGCGTATCCTGGTCGAGGGGCTCAGACCCGCGGGCATTCCGGATTCCGTCAAACGTGCCTTGGCCGAACTGGAAGTCACCGGCCGTGAAGGCCCTGAAATCGATCAGGACTGGGGCGAGCCCGGACTCAGCCTGGCCGAAAAAGTTTACGGCTGGAACACGCTGGAGGTGCTGGCCTATGAATGCGGCAACCCGGCAGCCCCGGTCCATGCTATCCCGCCCAGTGCCTGGGCCCGTATTCACGTGCGTTTCGTGGCCGGCTGTGATCCCGATGATTTCATACCGGCGGTTCGAAAACATCTTGACGCGCACGGCTTTTCGATGATTGAAATCACACCGCCGCGCGAAACCTGGTATCCGGCCACCCGCATGGATCCGGATAATCCCTGGGCCCAATGGGCCATTTCATCGGTTACAAAGACCTGCGGCCAGAAGCCGGCCTTTTTACCCAACCTGGGTGGAACCCTGCCTAACGACGCCTTCAGTCATGTCCTCGGGCTGCCGACGATCTGGCTACCCCACTCCTACGGCGGTTGCTCGCAGCACGCGCCCAACGAGCACCTGCTGGCCCCAATTGTCAGGGAGGGACTGCAGATCATGGCCGGACTGTTTTGGGATCTGGCCGAAAAATCGTCTGATTCGAGTTCCGCATAAAGAGCAAATGGATTACCATGCTCCGGAAAAGTTTCGCCTCAAAGTTCAATTTATTAATCGTACTGTCCGTCGTCATTTCGGTTACGATTTCATCTGTATCGATCACCATTTTTTTATTGCATCGCTATAACAAGGATGTGATTGAAAAGGACAGATTGCACATGAAAGGGCTGGCCAGTAGTGTTAAGGGATTTATTGATCATGCTTTCAGCCTGAACTACCTGCTTTCCATCAATCCGGAGATTGTTGAACATGTGGCGGCAGCTCATAAAGACTGGTCTAAGCGCGTTTCGCGGATTGTATCCGATGCGTTGAGCGGCAACAGCGGGATGGCAGAGAACGTTCGCCTGGATGGCCAAAGTTCCACCATATATTATGAACCCATCCGCCTTCCCGGAAATGAGTCGAATGATCATTATTCGCTTCTCCTGATCCGGGACAATTCCTCTCTAACGAGAGCTAAACTAACCATATGGATGGCTATTTTATTTGTCAGATTCCCTCCGGGCGCTTCCTATTCCTGAATCACAGAATTTGCAGCCTGGCAGGCTATACGATGCAGCAAGGGTTAAATATTACGATATGGGATGTGATTGATCCAGAAGTCCATGATCAAATCGCGGCCCTAATTCAGGCCAGGCTCAATGGTAAGTTAATGAAATTTGATCGTCGAATATATCCGGCCATTCGCAAAGACGGTTCCGTCTTCCGTGCCGAAGTATCGACTTCGCTGGTGACCTTTCAAGGACAAACCGCAGTTCAGGGAGTCCTAAGAGATATTACCGAGCAGGAATGGCTTCAGGAGCAGCTTCAAAAAGCTGATCGGATGCAGGCTATCGGTACCCTGGCAGGCGGAATCGCCCATGACTTCAACAACTTGCTTATGGGTGTCCAGGGAAGAACTTCTCTGATGTTGCTGGACGTTGATAAATCCCATCCCTTCTATGGGCAGCTTAAAGGCCTTGAAGATTACGTGAAACGAGCTGTAGATCTTGATTGATTTTCTGCGGGTGGCGATGCGCCCGGAATTTATTTCCACCGAATTCTGATAAGCATCGGCAGCTGACGGTAGCCGGTGCTTTCGCATCATTAAATCGCCCAGTAAATTGTACTTGTGGGATGCTGCAAAGGAATTGTCGGGTATTTTATCCAGATAAAAAAAGGCCTTGCCGTAATCATGCTTCCTGAAATAGTTGCGCGCCAGAGACAGGTTGGCAAAAGCTGAGAAAGGTTTTTGCATTTCCGAGGACGCTTGCCAGTATTTTTGCGCTTCACCTTTCCTGCCCTTCGAGTTGAGTATAAGCGCGTGGGTATTATAATAGGCCGGCAGGGGCGGAAACTCATATATTGAGGTCGAATTGTAAGTGCCGTTCGCAATTTTAATTGCCCATTGATGATAGATTTTTTCATCCAACAGCAAATAATCAAAGTAGATGCTGCTTTTCAAAGCCAGCAGCGCCCATATCCTCAAAAGCAGGGCGCCCAAAAGCACTGTCCCTAACAGCAGGTAAAAATGTTTTTGATAGAGGCCGGTGATTTTAGCGCTGAGGCGGGTGGGAGCTGAATTCTGGTTTTTAGGCGTTATCATAAAAATGAATTTGTCATGTAATTTGGGATTTAGAAAAATTATACACTGATTTAGTTTGGTGAGCAAAGAGCATCACCTGCTGCAACGCGCTATCAGACAGATCCTGTTGGACAAAATTTGCGCCGCATGGGTTGTTACCATGGATGCGGATCAGCAAAACGATCCGGCCGACATACCGACGCTGCTCGAAGCGTCCAAAGAGGCGGATGCGGTGTGCGGGATTCGCCAAAACCGTCAAGATGACTGGGTCAGGCGAATTTCCTCCAGGATTGCCAACGGATTTCGCAACTGGGTAACCCAAGATGATATTGCAGATGCCGGCTGCACGTTTCGGGCTGTCAGAAGAGTTGCGCTGGGGGAGATTCCCGTCTTTAAAGGAATGCACCGTTTCTTGCCGACGCTGCTGCGCCTGCAGGGATTTAAAGTGATCGAAATCCCCGTCAACCATCGGCCGCGAACCCGGGGGGAGTCAAAATATGGTGTTAGAAACCGCCTGTTCCGGGGACTGATCGACTGTTTTGCAATTTTGTGGTTTCGCAAGCGCTGTTTCCCCGCCAATCGGTTTTCGCCGCCAAACGGGGCTTCAACGTCGTGAGACCTGAAACGCATAAAAGGGGCTAGAAATCTGCTCAAGGTAAATTGAAACATTATTCAGGGTGCGCTCAACTTGGGTCTTTTATGAATATTCGGATAAAGTCAACACGATTGTGGATTCCCATTTTCGTTTTCCTGTTTACCTTGGCCATCCGGCTGTTGTTTATCCTGGAAACCATGAACATCCCGGCATTCAGAACACCAAATCCCGGGATGGATATCGATCTTCACTGGCAGGCGGCCAGATTGCTGCTGCAGGGCGCCACCACCGACCAGCCCTACTTCGAACTGATGCTGCCATCGACACCGTTTCATCAGTACTGGCTGGCGCTCTGCCAATTGATTTTGGGCGAATCCCTGATAATTCATCGTTTGTTCAATGCGTTGTTGTCGTCGGTCAGTGCCGTGTTAATTTTCCTATTGATCGAAAAACGGATTCAGAACCGCCCCATTGCGTTTGGCTGTTCAGTGATCTGGGCAGCGCTGCCCAGTCTCATTTATTTCGATTCGAGCCTGCACAAATCAGCCCTGGAAATTCTGATCCTCGTATCGTTGCTATACCTGATCCTGACTCCTGCCAGATCGGCTCGAACATTCATTTATCTTTTAAAAGGCCTCCTGATTGGTTCTTTTCTCTCAGTACTCCTGCTGCTTCAGAGCAACACATTTCTTTATTGCCTGATAATTTTCAGTTACCTGGCTATAGATAACCGCCTACTGAAAAAAGAGAAGGCCCAAATCCTGATCATCGCAGTCCCGCTTTTTTGTGTCACACTATTGGGTTTCCAATTCCGCAATTCAATCTGGCGCAATGAATATCCCTGGTTTCTACCCCAAAAAGGAATCCATTTTCGCATCGGTTTCCACCAGGGGGCCCATGGTGCCTATCACCAGCTCAAAGGCATTCGGCCCTGGCCATATGGTCATGTATTTCATGCCCGCTTATATGCGGAAACAAAAAATAATCGAGTGATGAGCCCGGATGAAACCGATCGATATTTTCTAAATGAAGGCAAAAATTTTATCAAAGACAATCCGATGGAAGCCCTTCGCCTAGTTGTGACCAAGTTTTTTCTGTTTTTTAATAATTATGAAATCAAGGGTATCGATGATCTGTACTATTTAAAAAAGCAGACAACTTTGCTGGCCTTCAATCCGCTCGGACTCGGCATACTTGTATTGCTAGCAGGATTGGGGGGTATTCAGCTGGCGGCAATAAAAGAATATCGCCTCCTGTATCTGATTGGGGGACTATTAAGCTGCATGCTTTTTTCAAACATTTTAAGCTTCATCTCATGGCGTTATCGATTGCACAATGTCGTCCCCCTCATTTTTTTTAGCGCTTACGGTATCCAGTACATGCAGCACAAATTGCGGCGGCTTGCGAGGTCGGAGTCGTCCTTTGGGTCGCGGCTGCTGAAATTCAGCCTTTCGGTCCTTCTGCCGCTGCTGGTTTGTGGTCTGCTGGCTTACCAGCCGGCTATGGAGAAAAGCAGAAAGGGTTTTTTTATCAGGGCTTCACAAAATGACAAATTAAGTCGTAAGGCGGAAAAATTGATACAGCAGTTGGCGGTGATAGAACGTACATCACCGCTGAGGATGGATCATAAAATTAAAAAGGCACTTATCTTAAGCCGGCTTCACCGTCACACTGAATCCTTCAGAATCCTGCAGAAAATCCATGCCGAACAGCGCTATTATCCGCAGGCCACTGATAAATACCTTGTTTATCTGCTCTGGCTTGGGAAATACGATCAGGCAACACAATTGCTCAGCAACGTAATAAAGGAAAATCCAACTTTACAAAGTCGATTTGAAAATTCCCTTAAAGGCGTTGAAAAGAGAGCTTATCAGGTTTTTGTCAAGCCCGGGATTGACTGTTAGAAATTTAAAATCTATTGACGGCCTTGAATCGGTGTGCAAAATAGATATCTGATAAGGAACAGGGATACTCTCAATACATCGGAAATGTTAATATATTCGAAATCTTAAATCACAATTGAAAATATTGAAGGGAGGCCAGCATGCCAAATGGATATATGGGAAAAATTCTGCGGGTGGATTTAACGTCTGAAACCATTACCGTCGAGGAGCCGTCGCCGGAATTTTATCGCCGGCACATGGGCGGCAGTGCCTTAAACCTTTACTACTTGCTGCAGGAGATGCCGGCTGACGTCGATGCGCTGGCGCCGGATAATATCCTGGCGTTGAGCGTCGGCGTGTCCACCGGTGTGGCCATTTCCGGTCAAAGCCGGATGACTGCGACGGCCAAATCCCCCCTCAGCGGTGCCATCGGCGACTCCCAGTGCGGCGGATTCTGGCCCGCTAAATTGAAGTTTGCCGGCTTTGATGCCGTCATCATCAAAGGCAGGGCGGCCAAGCCGGTCTATTTGTGGATTGACGAGGGCCAGGCCGAACTGCGCGATGCCTCCCACCTGTGGGGCAAAATAACCGGTGAGGCCGAAGCCGCCATCCGGGACGAATTGGGGGATGCGAAAATTGAAGTGCTGCAAATCGGCCCCGGCGGTGAAAAAATGGTGCGATTTGCGGGCCTGATAAATATGTGCAACCGGGCCAACGGGCGCACCGGTATGGGCGCGGTCATGGGAAGCAAAAAATTAAAAGCCGTGGCCGTGCGCGGCAGCAACAAGCCGCAGGTGGCTGATAAGGAAGCCCTGCAGGAATTGACCAAATGGGGTGCCAAGACTTTTCCGAAGGCCGATGTCGCCGGATTGGGCAAATTCGGAACCGCCGGCGTGATCTCCGTCCAGCAGGCCCTGGGCGGGTTGCCGACCTACAACTTCAACAGCGGTGTATTCGACGGCTGGGAAGCGATTGACGGCGAAACCCTCTACAATACCCTGCTGGCCGGCAGTCAGGAAGGGCAGCAGGATCGTAAAGGCCGGGATACCTGCTACGGCTGCATTGTTCGCTGCAAGCGCGTGGTGGATTTCAGTCAAGATTCTTATTCCGCTGATCCGCTCTACGGCGGACCCGAATATGAATCCATTGCGGGTCTTGGCAGTTATTGCGGCATCGATGATTTAGCGGCCATTTGCCATGCCAACGAGCTTTGCAATAAATACGGCATCGATACAATTTCCGGCGGCGCCACCATCGCCTGGGCCATGGAAGCGTTTGAAGCCGGCGTCTTAACGACAGCGGATACCGGCGGCCTGGAAATTAAATTCGGCGACGCGAAGACCATGGTCAAGCTGGTTGAGATGATCGCCGCACGCGAAGGCTTCGGTGATATTCTTGCGGAAGGGTCCGCCCGCGCGGCGGCCAAACTGGGAAAGGGGGCGGAGTTTTTAATCACTGCCAAGGGACAGGAAGCACCGGCCCATATGCCCCAGGTAAAACGCAGCCTGGCACTGATGTACGCCGTGAATCCGTTTGGTTCGGACCACGAGAGTTCCGATCACGATTTGACCTATGAAGAAGATTCCTATAAAGCTTTCGAGGATCGTTATGCGTCCCTGGGTTTGAACGATCCGCTGCCGGCCCAATCGTTAGATCCCGCCAAGGTGGAGTTTGCCCGCATCACCCAGCAGTTTTTCGGTATGCTGGACAGCGTGAATCTGTGTCACTTCGTGTGGGGCACCTCATGGCCGCTTTACGGGCCCGAGCAAGCGGCGGCCATGGTCAAGGCCGTTACCGGCTGGGACGTGACCCTGCAAGAGTTGCTGGAAGTCGGGGAAAGACGCGTCAACATGATGCGGGCGTTCAATGCCCGTGAAGGGATTGCCCGCGACCAGGACAAGCTGTCCGTCAAATTCTTCGAGCGGCCCCTTAAAGGCGGTCCCAGCGACGGGGTTAAAGTGGACAAGGCCCAATTTGAAGCCGCGCTGCAGGAATACTACCGCCGATGCGGCTGGGACGAGTCCAGTGGGATTCCGAAACGCGAAACCTTACAACGGTTAGGGCTGGATTGGGTGGCTGACCAGTTAGAATCTTAAGAGTAAAGTTTTCGCCACACCATTTTTAGAACGGAATGTTTAATAAAACATTGCTGCACTCACGGGTGATTCATTCAATGCGATTAACTCCGGATACGAAAATGTCCCGATTTCCAGTCACTACCGTCGCGGTACTCTTCTATCACATGAATCTGCCCGAATTGGGTGACGGATGACACCTGCTCAGCAATGGTATTGCCCACAACTTGAATCGCATTGTCTACGAGGTCGGAACGGAAGCCCGCTTCCATAAGATCGAGGGTAAATTCAGTGGTAATCAGCCTGGCGACGATCTTACCCAGTGCCACCCCAGCTCGCTGCCGTGATTCGGAGTTCAGTTTGAAGTTAAGTATGTGTTTGTAGTAACCAGCAATTTTCTCAGTCAGTTTAAACTGGCTGAGAAAGGTGTAGAAATTTGTTTCTTTTTCCTTTTTCATTTCTTTCAATATTGTATCCGCAATCTGGCTGTACATTACATCGTTGGAACCTTCAAAAATCTGAAACGGTCGGCTGTCTACCACAGCTCTGCCCGCAATATGATCCCTGCGATACCCTTTAGCCCCTGTTAATTGCAGTAACGATTGGGCTGCGCTTTGCATCATATCTGTCAATATTGCTTTGGTAGCGTTTGCCTGCAACCCGAACAAGGTAAGATTATTTTTTACTCCGGAAACCCTGGCTGCATAGTGACACATGGCTGAGTTTATTGTGTACCAGGCCTGTAATTGCGAAAGTCTATGTTGAACCTGGTCATAGCCCAGTAAACTTTTTCCCCCGACATAGCGTTGCCGGCAGTGCTTGACAGCTTCATCCAGCATCCGTTTTATAAATCCCAGACCGATTCCTGAAAGCCTCAGTCGACTGCGATGCAACAGGTCCATCATCAATTTCAACCCGCTGGTTTGAGGGATCAGTTTTGATGTGGTCGGAACAGTTACATCTATCTTATTGAGACCATAGGGAATCAAAAACAGGCCCAGTTTGTGATAGTACGCTTCAACCTCTATCGTCTGTCCCGGCTGAGATTTCTCAACAATAAACAAATCGATGTCACGTTTTAGTTTGCCATTTTCCTTTTCTTTGCGGGCCGTGACCAACCAAAAATCAGCTAACCCTGTCAATCCTCCCCAATGCTTGGACCCTTTTAAGGAATAACCTTTGTCAGACTCGGAAAAGGATGTGCGCATTGAGAGTGCATCGGTGCCGTAATCCGGTTCAGTTATCATTAATCCTCCCAGGGATTTTTTGTTGATAAATGATTGGAAAACATGAGCTTTGGCTTCTTCCCGACCATACTTGGCAACCGGCTCCAGGAAAAGAGAGCCGGTAATCCCAATCATTAGCGCCACAGCGATAGATTCATAGGCAGTTGCCTCCAGCAAAGACAGACAATCAATGGGCTTATCACCTCGGCCTCCGTATTCGGAGGGAATAAAAATCGAAAGAGGTTCCGGAGCTAAGATCTTATTTAAAAAGTGTCGCGGTAAGCCCTGCAGGTGATTGACTGTTTCGATCTCCGGATTTTCAGCAAGGATGTTTCGGAGTTCCTGCTGAAATTCACGGATAAATGTTTCAGTTTCGCCTGGCCTCATGCTCATGGATGGATCCTTTGATGATTGGTTATTGAATGAATAATTTTCTGTTATCTGGCCCATTGGATTTTTGGGTATTTTCTACCCACTTTAGCTTTAAAGATAAAGTATTCCTTTTTCAGTGCAAATCAAGCGAACATGGAAAAAACAAAGGGGTCGCGTCTTCATTCTTTAAACAAAGGGGTCGCGTCTTCATTCTTGACATACAGTGAAGAATGAAGACGCGACCCCTTTGTTTTTCGAGACGGTTAAAATATCTCGGATCTAGTTTTTGCGAGGGACAAGTGAAAAAATTGCAGACCTTGCTGCAAAGAGAATAAGAACCATTGTTTTTTATGCCTCCGCCACGCCATTTATAAAGCAAAATTTTTCATTCTCGATTGTCACATCCTTGTTCAATTGACTAAGCTTTTTAAGCAACTCCTTCTTAGCAGGCGTAATAAAGATATGGTCGAAATTTTTTAGTTCGATTTTATAATCAATAAGTGGGATTTCCAGTTTACAGTATTCAATTGTCAATTTATTAAGGGGTTTAATTGAATTAATAAATCCCATTGAAAATGGTTTTTTGCAAGATGATATTAATAGCGTTTCAAGATTGGGAAAACTGCGGATTGTTTCAAGGTCTAAGCTGTTGCAGGTTTGAACTATTAAAAACGATATGTTTTCATTATTGTTTTCAAAACGGCTCAGTTTGTTGCAGTGCGCGATATGCAGTTTGGTGAGCTTACGCAGCTTGTTAAAATTGCTTAATTTAATATTTTTTGCTCTGACAATGTCCAATCTTTCTATGTTCATTTCTTTGATCAATTCAGGATCGAAATCTGCACAGCCTATTATTTCCAGATCTTTAATCGAGGGACAGTGATTTAATACCTCCAAATCTTGGCTTTTTGCGAATTTCAATTTAAGACTCGCTATACGGGTTTGGGAAAGGGCCTCGATATTCCTGCGCTTATTTTTCACAGTATCGATTTCAAGAAAATCTAATTTTTCGGAGCCGTCGATTCCGGTCAGATTTTCGATATGCTTTCCGTGAATGATCAAGTATTCGAGATTTGGCATGTTTTCCAGAAATAACAAATCCTTTACCCTTGAGCTTGGATCGATGATCATCGATTTGATTTGATTGATATTTTTTATGCGGCTAAAATTGTCACGAAATTGATCCATGTCCATGTCATTTTCTTGATCGTTCAGCAAATAAACAGACTCTATTTCTTTTTGGATTTTGATATTTGAGAAATTACTACTCTCATCAATTTCGATCTCATCAAACATTTATATACTCCAACTTTGGATGGGTAAAAGCAACATTATTACCTGAATTTTGCATGCAAACTAGCCTTAGAGATGATCGAGGTTCATTTGCTGCAAGTGGGCTGGGGTGATGAGGATTGCTCTAAAATTCAGGTACCTATTTTTTCAAAATATTTTTAGGATTAAATTATCCATTTGCTATGCGATTTAAGTATCGTAAATTTAGCATCTTTTCCATGTGTAAGGTTTTTTTTGCACACATTGTTGACGAACAAAATTCTTGAAGCCAACTGCTAGGCATTTTGATTTTCCGCTGTTAATGCGGGAAGTGTGTCGGTGGCAATATCCGGATTAACTTCCTTGAGTTCAGGATTTAACAGCCCGGGTACAAAATTGCCCGTCCATGGATCCTCTTTCCCCCAGACTGCCTCTGCTTCATCTCTGAGTTCATTAAATTCTTCTTTTGAAATAAAATCTCGTCTTTCCGTGTCCTCTTCATCAATATAGGTTTTAAAATATTTCATGCCGTCGATCCAATTTTTCCGTTCATAGCCGATGGTAAATGTTCCTTTCTCATCTTTTAGCACATATGGCGCTTTGATGTATTGGGCGCTTTTTTCTTCTCGATACATAATATATAAATCCAATATTTCCGTTGCTATCGTTCCTCGGAGCTTGGTACCCCGACGAGGCTTTCTCGAGCCTGGACTTTTACGCTTGGCCTTTGGTTTCGTTCTAATCGTGCTGGTTTTTGCACTGGATCTTTTCAACAATTGACTGACCCTTTCAGTCATAAATTTTTTGCCGGACTCTTTTATTCGTATTGGGACTTCGCTTATTTGCACCTTGTGCCTTTTCATCCATTTTTTAACATTTTCCGGTGCGGCGGCTCTGATTTTATTTAATCTTGTTGTTTTGGTTCTCCTTGCCTCTGCTTCAGTTTTATCTAACTTTTGCTGCTCGACCGATCTTAAAGCCTCCCCTCTGGCACTCAATTCAGTTCCTCTATTCGAGGCGGGAACATCAAGCTCACCCTTCACTTCATAGACATCGATAGAGGTTTTTTTACTGTATTTGCCGGCAATTAATTCTTTCCACCGATGCTTTCCGCCCACTCTTTCTTGAATCTCTTTGGCGGAACCGACGTAATCGACCGGCTGGCCGTTTATCTCTCCTTTAACGTGGTAGATCCATCCAAGTTGGGTCGACGCATAGCCGAGTAAATCCACCCAGACCGTCGGATTGGAGTAAGCATATAAATACCGGTTTAAAGAGGGCGGGGTGTTTTTTTCGCCCAAGTAAATGTCCTGCGTAATAAATCTCGCAGTATCCGGGTCATAGTATCTGGCACCAAAGTAGATGAGATCTGTGTTTAGGTCGTGTTCCTGACCGGTAAATATCTGGCGGTTGACACTATCCCCTGTCTGGGAGCGGATGCGGCCCCAGGGGTCCAGTTTGTAGGCGACCTGCACTGCTCCGGTTGCGGTGGTGAGATTGACCGTGCTGCCCAGGGCATCGTGGTGGTAGTACTGAGTGCCGGTACCGGTGTCCAGGCTGATCAGCCGGTCGGCATAGCGGTAATGGGCCAGCAGGCTGTCGTCTGATGCATTGTGCTCTTCGATGACGGCGGTATCATCGTAGTAGTAATCGACATCACCGCGCTCGCTAAGGCGATGACGCACCCTAAACCCGTTGGCGTTATAGTCGTATTGGCCTAGAAGTTCTTCGTTGCCCGGAGGTCCGCGGATCACCTGCACAAGCTGATTGCGCGAGTCATAGGTGTAGCTAATGTCCTGATTTGTCAAAGAGCTGTCGGATTTTAAAACCGTATTGCCATTATTATCATAGGCATAGTCAATCGAAAAGGGGTCGGCCGGATCCGTGTCATCTTCGATGCGGGTCAGCCAGTTGGTCTCATCATAGCTGTAGGTTCTCAATTTTCGCACGGTGCCGGCTTCCGTGATTTTTTCGGTTTTGCGGTTGTAACCATCGAAGGTGTACTCGGCAACCGTCGTGGTGATACCGGCCACGGTATAGTCTATCAGCCGATCCATCGCGTCGTAGCTATACGTGGTGGTCTCGGAAATACCACCCTGCACTTCGATTTGTTTTATGCGATTTCCGTTGGGTGAATATTCGTACTCGTAGCTGGATATCAGCGTACCGCCGCCGGTGACTTTGTTGGTGACGGTGCGCACTCGATGGGTATCATAATAGGTGTACTTGACATCCGTGCCGTTGGGATAAGTGACGGTGTCCTGCCTGCCGCCGGGGGTGTAGGAGTAAGTGGTCACATCCGAACCGACGGAGGCGGTTGCCAGGCGGTTGCGGCTGTCATACGTGTAAGTGGTGGTTCCGGCTGCAGTCGTCACCCGGGTACGGTTGCCGTTGTCATCATATTCATAATCGATGGTCAGACCCCGTTGGGTACTGTCATCCAGCCGGTCAAAATTATCGAAGTTATTGACGGTAATGTCGGCAGCCACGGAATCATCGGGCAGTTTCTTGTTTTCCGTGACTCTGATGGCATTGTTGTTTTCATCATAATCGGTCTGAATGTGAGTGATGGTCAGGTAAGGCGTATTCGTATCCGGAAAGAACTGATCCGTCCGTCGATCCAACTCATCATAGTTGTAGGTATATGTCCGGCCGTTGGCATCCACCATTTCTTTGAGGTTGCCTTCCTCATCGTAGACCGTGTAGCGGGTGATCAGACTTCCCTCTACCTTATGCTGGATATGCTGGGTCTTACGGTTCAACGCATCGTAGATGAACTCGACGTGATTATTATTAGGATTGTATTGATGCCTCTGATTGTCGTTGAAATCATATTCATAGCGGGTGACCAGGTTCAAACCGTCACTGCGGGTGCAGCGCGGATCAAGGGCCGTCATGGTGCCGATGGGCTCGGTGGGGTCATCCACAACGGTGACGAGGCGGTTGAAATCGTCGTAGGCCATGATGCGGCAGTTGCCTTCGGGTTTGGTGAACGAGGTCAGGTTGCCCACGGCATCGTATATTCGGGTGGTGACCTCGCCGGCGAACTCGACATAGATCTGGCGGTTTTCCTTGTCGTATCGGTAAGACGTGACTTTTTGCTCCTCGTCGGTCAGCGTTTCGAGGTTGCCCACGCCATCGTAGGCGCGGACCATCGTAAAGCTGTCCGGATAAATGGTGGTCTCCCGCAGGTTGCGGCGGCTATAGGTGTGCTCGATGGTATTGCTGTTGGCGTCAGTGACAAAACGCAAATTGCCGACGTCGTCATACTGATTGGTGACCAGCCGCAGGCCGGCGCGCACCGTCCGCTCCAGGCGGTACAGATCGTCGTAGAAGTTTTCGGTGAGGATATTGCGTTTATCCCTGACCGTCTTAATGTTGCCGACTCTGTCATAAGTGGTCGCGATGGTCCGGTTTCTGGCATCGGTCACCAGAACTTCACGGTTGAGCTCGTCATACTCGTAAGCGGTGGTGTAGCCCCGCCGGTTTTTGACCGTCTTGACCTTGCCGGTGCGGTAATAGGTGGTTTCGGTAAAATTTAAGAAGGGATCGGTGACCTGTTTGACCAGGTTCAGGGCGTTGTATTCCCTTGTGGTGACGTTGCCGTTGAAGTCTTTCTCGGCCGTGGGGTTGCCCATCCGGTCGCGAGAGAAAACTTCCCGGGTGCGGGCATGGGTGGTGCCGTAAGCCTCGGTGGTGCTCAGCAGGCGGTCTTCGGCGTCATAGGCGGTATAAGTCACCACATCCCTGGCATCGGTGACCGTCTCGACATTGCCGTTTTGGTCATAGGCATAGCGGGTTGTATTGTTTTCGGCATCGGTGGCGGCCAGCACGAGGCCCCGCTGGTCGAGTTTCCAGAGCCGTTCATGTTGGTTTCCGTCCGTGACCATGACGACATTTCCCTCACCGTCATATTCGGTTGTGGTTTCATAGTTCTCCGGATCGATGATTAAATAGGCGCGATTCCATTCATCGTAGCGGGTTTCGGTGGTATTGTTGCGGGCATCGGTCACGTGAGTTCGGTTGCCGTTGTCATCGTACAGATAGCTGGTTTCAATTTCACGGTCATCAATGGACCGATAGGCAAAAATCCGGCGGTTTTGCCCGTCATACTCCCAGCGGGTATCGTTGCCTTCTTCGTCGGTTTCTTTGGCCGGGTTGCCGTTATCGTCGTATTCCCAAAAATATTCATCGTTCAGAGCGTTAATCCGTTTAGTACGCAAATAGCGCCCGTTGTATTCATAGGTCGTGATATTGCCTTCCGGATCCGTCTCGCTTTTGAGATTGGTTTCGGCATCCGCTTCATCATAATAGGTATAGACAAGATGCCCGGGCCCCTGGCCATCCAGGGCGGGCTGCCAGGTATCGGTTAAACGATTGAGCCGGTCGTACGCCTGGGTGGTGACATTGTTCTCGTAATCGGTGAGACGGGTCAGGTTACCGACCAGATCGTAGCCCATCACCATGGTGTGGCCCAAGCGGTTGGTCGTGGTTTCCCGCTGGTTTAAGGCATTGTAAGTGTGGGTGGTGGCCGTGCCTTTCCAGTCGGTTTCGGAGGTTCGGTTGCCGTTTTCATCATAGCCAAAGACCTTGGTGCCGCCGATGTTGCGCGTTATGCGCTCCACCTGATTCCGGGCGTTGTAGGTATACGTCAGCTTGAGACCGATGCGGTTGGTCTCGAAAAGCTTGTTGCCGACCGCATCATAGGTAAAGTCATGCACGGAGGTGGACCCGACGGGCATATGGTAAGCCGTTATGTCGGGGTGGATAATCTTGTCCGGGTAATCCAGTTCGTCATAGCTGTATTCGGTCCGGTTTTCGTTCGGATCGGTTCGGGCGCGCAGCCGGCCGCGGATGTCATGATCCAGGTCCGTAAAACTTCCCTCAGGTTCCAGAGTCGTTTTCGGGTTACCCCATTGATCATAGGTATAGGTCGTGGTGTTACTACGGGGATCTGTCGCTGTCCGGCGCTCGCCGGTGGCGTAGTAGGTGTAAGTGAATTCTTTGTTGTCGCCGTCCACAAATTCAGTGAGATTGCCGTTTCCATCGTAATCCCAGCTCTGGTTTACGTCGTTGCGGTCGGTACGCGCCAAAGGCAGGCTGAACCGCAGATCCCAGCTCGTCACGATGGTGTTTCCGTAGGGATCGGTCTCAGTTGTGATATTGCCCTTGCTGTCATATTCATAAAAGGTTGTGTGGTTGCGGGCATCCGTCCTGGAGGTCATGACGTTGTCGTCCTCGCCCTCGTCGATGGACCACGTCATCTTGGTTTCTTTGCCTAAGGGTTCCAGAATATTTGTCGGATTGCCGTAGTAATTGAGGGTATAGACGGTATCGTTGCCGCGTAAATCCGTCACCGTCCGCCGGTTGGCGGTTTGGGCCTCGTAGGCAATTTCGGCAAAATAGTCGTCAGGGTAATAGACTCTTTTGATGACGTCCTGTGATTTCAGGTCTGCGATAAATACAGACAGAGATGAATCAACTTCGCCGGGCCCATGGTAATGGTAGCGATAGCTGTGAGTGTTGGCATCCGTGGTTTTGACCAGGTTATAAGCCCCGCCCGCAATGCCGATCTCCTGTTCATAGGCATAGGTTTCAACTCTGGCATCCCGCCGGGCACCCTCCAATAGGCCTTGATCATTGTAGGAAAAGTTAATGGCGATATCATCCGGCCCGGTAATCTTGGTAAGTCTGCGGTTTATGCCAAACCATCCGGCTGGCAGGAATTTATACTCGAAGGTCAACTCCCGATCCACCGCATCGACCACCCGCTGGAGGACACCAAATGCATCATAGTAGAATGTCAACGCGTTGCCGTTGCGGTCTTCAATCCGTTTCAGCGGCGAGGGGGCCGGCGGACTCGCCGGATGGGCCGGCTCGTAATTGGGATCGCTGTTGATCAACTGCAGGGCGGCGGGATCGACGGCGATGCGGGTGACAATACCGTCACCGATGCTCATATGGGTCGGATCGGTGGACAGGACCGCATCCGTACCCGAACTGCGTTTGGGATAGGCATAATGATAGCGTGTACCATCCTTGGAGGTGTAAATGAACAGTGACTCACCGACCTGTTCCAGGGTGCCGTGACGACCCCGTTCCGGATACCAGAAGCTGCCGACTTTTTTAAAGACCGTGCCGTTCACCGCTACGGCGGTCCACTCTTCTTCATCGCTGGGAACCTCATCGGATCTAAAAAATCTGCCCCGTAAATCCCTGACCCACTGCGGCACCGGATACGCGCCGTACTCTCTTGATTCCAGCGGCCTTAGTTTCATATCGAAATTGTGGCTCCAGCCATCGCCCAGCGGTTTGGGGCCCACCGGTGAGCTCTGGTTGCTGTAGAACCGATTGAAGGCCAGCCGCGGGCCGCGTCCCTTGAGAGCCACATCCTGGCGGGACAGGTACAGGGACCCGTCCTGGATGAGCACACTGTGCACCAGGATCCGGCCCAGCATCTTGCCGTCATTGCGCTTCCTTAATTCTCCGGGATAGTGCACCTTTTGCGTGCGTGAGCCGTCGGCTGCCTTGGCTTCCAGTTCCACAAAGAATTTGGGTGAAAACAGGGGATCCATGCCGGCTTCGACAACAGTTTCATAGTCCAGCACAAAGTTGAAGGGTCCCAACGACATGCTGGTTTCAGCGATGACCGTTGTTCTAGGGTTTTTGTCGGCATCAAGAATTTTAACCGAGACTTCTGCCGGTTGCAGCAAATTAAAGGCAAAGGGCCGGAAGCTGTCGGTATAGCCGGCACCGATGGCACCGGGAATGCTGGAATCAAATTTGCTGAGGTGATAAACCCGCTCGATCTCAAAGGGCCGCACGTTGGTGATCAGCAGCGGCAGACCGTACATCTCCACCAGCGCATTGCCGGCATCATCGGATTGATAAAGCTGCAGACCGAGATAGTCTTCCGGCTGAAGCCGGCTGACGATGTCTTCCACATAGGCCCACTGCCGGGCCGGCATCATCTGAAAAAGGCTGTCGGCGTCCGGAAACTCGGCCTGTTGAGCTTCTCCGATCAGGGCCAGAATTTCGGCATACCCCAATCCGAAGATCAGCTTGCGCTCGGGGCCAAAGCGATCCAGCGGTTCATATTGAAGGTCGGAAAACAGATCATAATTAAAGCTCAAGGTGGTGGTGCTGGTCTCCTGCTCTTCATTAAATTCGGTGAGAAGCTCCAGTTCGTCGAGTTCCAGTTTGAACAGGCTGAACTGCAGCTCCGGCCGGTAGGGCCAGGTATAGATCTTCTCAATGTTTTCCAGGATCGGTACCGTATCACCGGGCTGCCAGGCCTGGTTCTTGACATTGGCCTGGGCATAGGCGTTGGCAAGGGTTGCTGCCTCGTTGAACACCGGGACTTTGACCGGCACGTAGTGCCTAGGACGATACTGCAGCGGTCCTTCGCCGGCGCCGGTTTCATCGAAGTTGGCCTCGGAAAAGCCCGGATTGCCCTCGGTCGGCTCACCGCTGACGTGGATGTAAAAATGGGCATTGTCGATATTTTCAACGGGAAGTTGCACCAGCTGGATGTGGCGGCCCGGCCGGATATCAAAGTTGGCGATCTGGCCTGCGGCCTGGCCCAGGATATTTTCCGCCACGACCTTGGCCAGGCGGCCGGTGTAGCCCGGCAAATCTTCCGGTAACGGATTGCCGTCCCAATCGTACCATTCCGTGGTAATGGTGATGTATTGATCACTGGTCAGACCCGAGCCTTCAAAACCGATCACGGATTCCCGCTGCTCGCCGGCGGTCAGACCGCTTTCGATTTCAAACCGGCGCTCGGCCTTGATATTCAAATTCGGCGGACGCATCACGATGGATTCGGGCGAAAAGCTGATCAGCCCTGATCCGAGATTGTCACCGAATGTGCCGAGGGCTGATCCGATGTAGCCGGTGGCGCGGTTGATCATGATCACCTTGACCTGCTCACCCACCCGCAGGTGATCGGCTTTTCTGCCCCGCAGTTCCTCGTTGATGTTGGTTTGGGCCTGCCAATCTTCAAATTGCACCGGACGCAAAAGATTAAAGGAAGCCGGGCCGCGCATGAGCATGCGATAGTTGACAATGCTTTCGGATTCGTCGCTGACGCCGCCACCGTAGTAAGGGTTGCTTTCGTTGGGGCGCAGTCCTTTGCGCGAGGTAACGAGCTGACCGTTGGAAACGCGGTACACGTATATATCGGTATTTTCCAGATCATCTTTGCTGATGGTCTTGAGCAGTCCCTGATCGGAAACATCAGGTACAACATCGGGCTGCCGCAGGGGATTCGGCTGGCTGCTCGAAAAAACCGGCTCCACGTAAGCATATTCGGTTGACGCCCCCAGCGGGATAACGCCGATAATTGCCGGATCAACCGGAATTCCGGGGCGGGGCTCATTGCCCATCAGGGCCTGGCCGGTGAGCATGGCGACATCGATGGAAAAATCCACGCGATTAATGGGCTGGGCCATGCTGGCTTCAATGCTCATCAGACTCATCTTGGTGGCAAGGCCGGTCAAAGTCGCCCCGAAAAATCCTTCAGAGTACCCGATGCAATAATCATAGCCCTGACGCCACTCATACCAGGACCCTTCGGGTGAGGGCCGCTTGGGATCAAAATGCTGGTAGCGCAGCTGCACGAAAATGTTGTTGTTATAATCAAACGAAAATCCGGGGCAGGGGGGGATGATATAATGCGCTACATAATGGCCGCCCTTCTTGGAGAAGGTAGGGGAGCGACTCATACTGGTCTCCACCATGGCACCGTCAACAGGGCCCCACAGCGTGCCTTGCCCCGGGCGGTAACCCCAAAGGCTGTATTCGCCCTGGTTGCCGTCCTGCCCGCCTTCCGGGGTGTAGAAGGCTGTCCGATAACCGATATTGATATCGGCGGTGGCCAGCACCCGCCGATCTTTTGCCAACAGCACGGCGCGTGCGGAATCCGGGATCGACTCGAGCCGCAAAAGGTCCAGGGGCGATTGGTGCAGCACCAGTCCCATACTGATGTCGTAAAAGACCTCTTTTTCTCTGACTACCACCGTCCAGGTATTGTCCTGCAGCGGCGGCGCATTGATACTGGTTCCGTCGGCCAGCTCAAAGGCGGTGCTGAAATACTCGTCGCGATTAAGAATTCTGCGATGGGCGCTGTGTTCCTGTTCGACTTCCTGAAATGCGGCGACATAGGCACGGTAGGTTCCGGCCGGCATCACCGTGGCGTCTTCCAGATTTCCCACGGCTTCACCGATTTCACGCACCACCTCACCTTCGGCATCAAACTCGGTCCAGATGGGCTTGCCGCCATCCCCAAGCACCAATCCCTTGGCGGCAATGGTACCGCTTTTAAAGGCCGGGCCCCCGCTGGCATGGGAATCGGCGACCGGGAGGCTAAGAAGTGAAAAGGACAGGGCGGTGAGTGCCAGGCCCAGCAACACACTTTTGATCCATCCTGAAAGTTTATTCATAGTTTTTTTTCTCATTTTAGTATTATCTTGGGACACGGATTAATTCTCTCGCAAAGGCGCCAAGGCGCAAAGTTTTTTTATTGAGATTCCAGTTCTCCGATCATCTGCCTCAGACTGATCTCTCCATTGGCGTACCGCTCCAGGATGGCCTGGTCTTCGACGTCCACCAGGGCATAACCAAGGTAGTCCAGGCGCTGCAGGGCGACTTCCCCTTCGCTGGTCACCTGGTTAGTGTCTTTATCCACCAACCCCACTCCGGCCGGCACAATCTGCAGGGCATCGGGGTCGTAGCCGACCAGAATCACCCGCTCGCCGATATTGGCGACATATTCATGACTGCCGTAAAGCGGCGGTACATTAAATATCATTCCGACGCGGCCCGATACCTCAATCCCCATGGGCTGGACGGCAAAGGCCCAGTGGGGCGCGGCCGAGGGCAGGGTCGGGTAGGCGATCTGATCCAACTTCATAAACTGCACATGCACATCTCCGTGGTTGCGGCCATCCGGGAAATTCAGCGTTGTATCACTCAGATCCAGGAACAGGTCGCCGGCTGCCAGCAGGGCTTCCGGCTGGCCGGAGCTGATGTGTCTGAAGGGCTCGTCGGGATTGAGCATGGGAAGTTGGGTCAATCCGACCGAGTTTAAACGGCCGCCGGCCACATTGATCCAGCGTTCGACCATCCCAAAGGCACGATTGTTCAAATTCGGGTTGATAACGGCCCGGTAACGGCTGGCCGGGATGGACTTCTCGGCCCGATCGCCAAATCCAAAGCCGTAGCTACCGTTGGAGTCGCTGGTTGCATTGCGTCCCAGCTGAGGAATTGCGACTTCGATGCCGGCGATGGGCTGCATGAACTGATCGGATACAAAGCCCTGGATAAAGGTCGGCATCGGTCGGATCTTGAAACTGGATCGCACAAACACCTCGCTGTTGTAAAGAACATCGATAAAAACCGTTGCACCGTAAGCGAAATCCCGCCCCGGGTAAAAGGCGACCATGGTATTGCCGGGAAAATGCGAAATACCGCCGGGCACTTGCTCGCGGTCCCGATGAATCTCGACCAGCTCGACTTCACTTAACTGGGTGATATCGGCACCCTTTTCAGGTGCATCGTAGCCCAGGCCGTGGGCGGTTTCGAACACCTGGATCTGCAACTGCGTGGGATCAACGGGCTTGTTGAAATAAACGGCGATAAACTCATTGGGCTCGACGCCTTCAGCACTGTTTTCAGGTTCCTGGCGCTTGACCGCCAGGGGGATGTTGTCCGTGTTGACAACGGTAAAGCGGGTGGTGATCCTGGCCAGCAGCGTGTCGGAGGTGTTGACCGCTTCGACCGTCAGCTTATGCTCGCCGTCGGTGGCTGCCACGACGAGATTGCCGTTGGCAACGCTTGCGGCGCGGTTCAAGGTGGTGAAATCACCATCATCGATGCTCACCCGCACCAGGTCGTGGTCGGTGATGCCCGGCAGCCGCACCGTGACGGCCACATCCAGGGTTTCGCCATCGGCCATCAGTTCGGCGCCGTCGCGCGGGCTGATCACTTCAATACCCAGGGCCGCATCCAATTTCAGGATGACCTCCCGGCTGGTGCGGTTGCCGGCATGATCCCAGGCCTCGAGGATGATGGGCTGTTCTTGACCCCGGTTCAGGATGAGACCGGCGTTAAAGGCATAGCTGTCGTCGACTCCCGTCGGGATAACCGAGATGCTCCGGCCGTTGATGGAAAAACCGGTCAGGTTCTTTTCGGTTAGGCTGCCGGCAAGGGGGTAGGGGGTTTCCGCGACGACATTAACCGCCGGCGCTGCTGCCAGACCCGGCGATGTCAGTTGAATAACCGGTGGCAGGTCATCATGGTGAACCTCAAAGGTGATCGTCTCGGTGTTGCCCTGTCCGTCGGTGACTTCCACCACAATTGCAAGATCATCCTGGTCTTCGAGAAACAGGAGCTCATATTTGAAAGACACTTCAGCGCCTTGACCGACGATCTCCGCATCCTGGCCGTTGACGGTGATTTTCTGAATGCCCTGTTCGCTTTTGGTAACACCGCTGATGACAATCCGGTTATTGCTGATAAATGCGCCCGGCTGAAGTGATTGAATCTCGACGGTTGGGCGGATTTCTTCGGCGACAGCCTGCTCGGTTAAGTAGTTGACGACGGTTTGGGCGGAGACGTTGCCGTAGGCGGTCTCGGCTCGAACTTCAAGGGCATTGGACCCTTCCACGAGCCGGATTTTTTCAAAGGTAAAGCTGTATTCGCCGTCTGCCCCGGTGGGAAACTGCACCTGATCGCCATGGACAAGTCTGATTTGTCCGGGCGGCAGACTCGAGCGAACCAGGCCGGCAACGTCAATCTGTTCCACATACAGGGTGGTCCCGTTAACCGGGGTAAGGATCAAAATCCTGGGCAGGGCCGACGGCTGGACCATGACCTTGACATCCTTTTGACTCTGGTTGCCGACAGCATCCCGGGCGATGACTGCAAGATAGTTATCGCCGCTGCCCAGGGGAACTTCACAGGAAAATCCACCGAGTTCGCTGACGATGGCCGCGAATGGATGGTCGGCATAGCGATCGGAGGTTACAACAACACTATCCAGGCCGGCGCCCGTGTCCGTGGCGATCCCCGTGACAACGATGAAATCGTCGTTCAGGCTGAGCTCAGCCGGACCGTCGACGATCAGCAGGGGCGGTTCGTCATCAATCATCAGGTCCACATCGCCGAATGCGCGCAGCCAGCCGTCCGGTTCCGATACGCTGATGCGCCATTGGCCCGGTTCGGGTAAATCAAGACTGAAATTTCCATCGGACCCGCTGCCGGCGACGATGACATCCCCCGACCGGGCCGTGACCTGCACACTGCCCGTCAGCAGTTCATAGGTGCCGGAGACCGGGTAGGGCGGGGTGGACTCAAAGAGCATGGTATAGACGCCCTCGGGGGTGAGCTGGGCACCGCTGATTACGATTCGCGGCTCGGTAATTACCTGCAGCGTAACATCAGCCGTGCTTTCACCGCCGGGCCCGGTGGCGGTCAGGGTATAAGTCGTTGCCCCTTCGGGTGGTATGACGTCCACATAACCACCGGCTGCTACGGCTCCGACATCCGGTGCGATGCTGACCTCCGCGGCAAAAGCCGTGCGCCACCTGAGTTTGCTGGATAGCCCCAAGGTTAGAAATTGGGGCAGGGCAGCGAAATGAACGGTCGGGAGGATGGAGACGCCCCGGGCGTAGTTTTGGCTGACTTCGGCCGATCCGAGGGCCCTGCTGTAGATCGCCAGCAGGTGGTATTCGCCCAACCAGGGACGGTTGCCGGTGATTTCGTTGGCAAGCCCCAGGCGTACATTGTCATTCCAATTGGCGAAATCCCCCCGGATGGTTCTGCGCTTGACCTCGACCCCATCAATATAAAAGCGGGCGTCCCCGTAGCGGTCACGGGTGTAAACCACATAGCTCAGATTGGTGGTAACCGCGCCATCGGGCGTGCTCAGAAACGGATGCATGCCGCTGTAGCCGGCTAATGTGGTGCGCAAACGCATATTATAGTGATCTTTGTGTTTGTGGTGACTCCAGAGACCGTGTCCCAGGGTGAAGTCGCGCGTGTAGGGATTGTCCGACAGCGTGACGATGCGGGCCGGGCCGGCCTGCTCGATTGCGGCCGGCCGGATCCAGGCTGCGACGGTGATTTCGTTGCTGGCCTTGCAGGCCTCAATCAGTTTGGTGGCAGCACCGGCAGACGCCACCAGGGTTTGCGAATCGATGGACAGCCCGCCGCCTTCCAGCCAGCTGACGGCAGCCGGATCTTGAATGGTCAGGTTTAAGGGCTCGCCATTGCCGGATACGTCATGCACGGTGTTGCCGCTGCCTTCCGTAAAGGAATACAGCACTGCAAGGTCCTCTGCGAACTCTCCGGCCGGCGTCGGCTCCGGTCGCCGGGCCTTGAAATTCTGCCCGATTTCCGCCAGGCTGAGGGCGCGGCCATAGATGGCCAACAGGTGGTATTCTCCCAGCCAGGGGCGGTTTGCGGACATTTCATTGGCAAGCCCCAGCTGCATGGTGTCGTCCCAGTTGGATAGATCACCGTGGATATGCCGCTGTGCGACCGCAACGCCGTTGATGTAGATCGTGGCTTCACCGCTTCGCTTAAAGGTATACACGACATGCGTCATTTCGGCCGTGAGGGAACCGGCCGGACTGGTCACGGATGGATTGATGCCGTTATTGCCGGTTGCCGTGGTCCGCAGCCGGACATTGACCAGGTCTTGCGGCTTGTTGCCCCAGAGTCCGTGGCCCAGGGTGAAATTGCGCCGGTAGTCAGTATCCGACAGGGTCACAATGCGGGCCGGACCATCCTGGTCCACGGTGGCCGGTTTGATCCAGGCCTCGATGGTGATCGCGCTGCCGGATTTACAGGCATCGATCACCTTGGTGGCCGCATCGGCGGATGCCACCAGGGTGGCCGCATCAATGGACAGGCCGCCGCCTTCGATCCAGCTGACGGCAGCCGGATCTGCAATGGTCAGATCCAGCGGCACCCCGACGCCGGATACATCGTGGACCGTGTCACCGTCTTTTTCTTCGAACGTGTATAAAACCGCCAGATCCTCCTTCACCCGGCCGGCCGGTCTTGGCAGAACCATGACAAAGTAGTTTTTTTCCGCCCCCCGGGCACCAACCGCCAAATTACCGCCCAGGGTGATGGTCTCACCGGCACTCAGTTCCCGGGCGCTGACCCACCTTGGAGAAACGGCATTGCGGGTGGTGGTGATAAACTCCTCGGTCAGGGTCCAGCCGCCTTCATTGAGCCAGTAGGGTAGAGTTCGGGCCTGGCCGTCATAGCAGACATACACAATGACATTGGAATTGGCGCGAAGTTTCAGGTAAACATCGGCCTTAGACTGCCGGTCGCTGTCGGTCGTGCGCACCAGCAGGCCCCCTTTCAATCCCTGACTGAGTTCGGCGATTGCAGTTTCTTCGTCGAGATAGACCGGCACCCCGGGAGAACCTGCGGCCAGGGCAAATTCGGTGTCCTGACTGAGGATGGTGATGCTTTGCGGCGCCAGGGCCCAGTCAACAGCGGCTTCAAACAGGGCCCAGCCGTAGGCGTTGAGATTTTTGCGGGTATCGCCGTGGAGAAAAAACCCGACCCTCTTGGCAGGCGCCTCGCGCCCGGTCATCTGCATGCCTTTTTCATAAGCGAAAATGGTGTGTTTCGCGGGATCGTGATCCAGGGCTGCAATGGTGATGGCACCCTGTGCCGGAACCCCCCAGCCCATGCTTAATCCATAATTGCTGATATTGACGGTACCTGACAGGAAGGAGGCCAGGGGATGATCGGGATTGGTAATGATGGTGCGTTTTTGGTAGTTCCGGTTGCCGTAATCGACGTTTTGGGCCGGGCCGGTCATTGCCAGATCGTCATAGAGCCAGGGCTCCCAGCAGATGACCGGAACCGGGACCGCCGTGAAGGCATCGCTGATATTATTGGAATAGGCCGTCTGTGAGATAAGGATCAGGTCCTTGCCGTCGGCATCCGCGGCCTCTGCCAAATTATCCGTTTTGACGGTGACCGCGAAACCTTTGTCCTCCAGCAGGTCTCTGACGTTTCGATCGGCGGTTTTCAACTTTTTGGCGCCCACCACGAAGAGCGCTTTCGGGCGCACCCGATCGATCGCCCAGTCTACGGCGGCGTCGAACAGGGCCCAGCCTTCCCCGGTGAGGTGATAGGGCGCGGTGCGGAAAAGAAACAGTCCTATTCTTCTGGCAGGGGCAACCAGCCCCGGCATCTGCATGCCCTTTTCGTAGGCGAAAATGGGGTATTTGGCGGCATCATGCTGCAGGCTGGCGACGGTAATCGCACCGTCTCCCGGGATTCCCCAACCCAGGTTGAAGCGGTGGGAACTGACCGCGACCGTGCCTGACAGGGAAGCCGCCAGGGGATGATCGGCATTGATGATGCTGATTTTGTTTTGATGGTGCTGGTTGCCGTAATCGATATCCTGGGCCGGGCCGGTCATTGCCAGATCGTCGAACAGCCAGGATTCCCAGCAGATGATCGGAACCGGGACATGGGTGAAGGTCTCTTTGACTTTTATTGAATAGACCGTTTCGGATAGGAGCACAAGATCCTTGCCATCGGCATCGGAGGTCCTGACGTGATCGTCATTTTTGACGGTGACGGTAAAACCCAGGTGCTGCAGACGATGTTTGATGGTGCGATCCCCGTCATTCAGGTGGTAGCTTCCGACCACCAGAAGTGCTTCGGCACCGAAGGCCAGTGACGTGTTGACAATAAGGAGCAGCACGATCACAAGCAGTGCCCGTTTCCCCTTTTTGAAAATATTGCCGGTCATCCGGTTGTTGGGTATCATAGAGATCCTATTCCTTAATTTTTGGCTGCGGATTATTATTCTCGCAAAGGCGCTAAGTTTTTATATTTATGGGGCACAGTTTTTTTCTCTCGCAAAGGCGCAAAGATTTTTATTTAAATGGGACACGGATCTACACGGATTTACACAGATTTTAGATTTGTTTCTTTCCGATGAAAGACTCGAAAAGAAACAAATCTGACCTAAAGCCCTGCGGGCTAAATAAACGTCGAGCATAAATGTTATTCTGTGTTAATTTCCGCATTCCGCATTCCGACTTCCGACTTCATACGCCTGTGTCCTTTTTTTCTTTGCGTCTTTGCGCCTTTGCGAGAGAATTTTTTTTTGTTCAATGCTCTTCATACATAACTTCGGTTGTCTCCAGCACCTGCCGGGAAGCCTGCTTGACGGCTTTTTTTAGCTGGATCGGCACCAGGGCCCTGCGAATTTCGGCACTGACCTCATGCAGCGGGCGCGGTGCAATCTGCCTTTCATCCACGATCCTGACAAGGTAGGCCCGGCCTTCGATAAAGCTGAGTTTCGACGTTTCCGTCTTTTTAAGGGGCTTCATCAGTTGCTGCAGCGGCGGGTGCAGCAACTTCTCCTCGACCCGGCCCTGCCGGAATTCAATCGGATACCCTTCGGCCTGAAGCTGTTGCGCCCATTGTTTCCAGTCCTCTTTGCCGGCCGCCGCTTTGAATACCGCTATCAGGCTGTCGCGCGCTTCGGTTTTTAGTTTTTGCTTGCTGGCAAGAATCTCGTAGCTTCGAATGGTCCGGCCGCCGAAACGCTCGGGGTGCGCCTGGTAATAATCGCTCACCATTTCCCGGGTCACCGGCTGGGGGCTGGCATGCCGGGCCAGGTACTGCTTGACCAGCAGCTGCTCCTGATAAGAACGCACTTTTTTATCCAATACCGCCCGATCCTCCAGAGACAGGCTGGCGGCCCGGACCCGGGCAATGGCGCGGCTGGCCACCAGGCTTTCCAGCACTTTTTGCCTGCCGGCCTCATCCAACTTGACGGCCGACTGCTCTCCCAGCATCGATCGGATGGTTTGCGCGAGATCATAGCGGGTGATCGGCTCCCCGGCCACCCGGGCCAGCACGACATCGTCTCCTTCCAGGACGACTTTTTGTTCGGTCGAATCCGGTGTCTTTATTTCTTCGGTTAACTCCGGCACTTTTACTTCTTGTGTTGACTTCTCTACAGGTGCTTTGCTCTCCTGGCAGGCGATGAATAACACAGCGAGAACAATTGCCGGTATGTGAGCAGCGAAAAGACGTTTTCGGATTTTCATTATTTTCCTTGTATACGCGGCTTGTGTTTCTCGCAAAGCCGCTAAGTCTTTTTTATGGAACACAGATTTTACCTCTCGCAAAGGCGCTAAGGCGCAAAGTTTTATTTATGGGACACAGATTTATTCTTGCTTTTCGATTTTTACATCCGCCGTTAACCGCTCCAACTCGGCCTTTTTAGTTTTGGCACGCAGCTGGTAGCGGATGTCACCGGCCACGGCGCTCAAGGGGCGTTTGACCACCTTGGGGCCCTCAATCAGCTTGACGACGTGAAAACCAAAGGGCGTCTCAAACGGTTCTGACAGGGTGCCGGGTTCTAACTCAAACAGGATCTTGGAAAACCGCGGGTCGATGCTGCCCTCCTTGAGCCAGCCGAGATCGCCGCCTTTTTTGGCGGAAATCCTATCTTCGGAATAGTCCGCGGCAATTTCTGCAAAGTCTTTACCCGCCCGAATCTGGGAAAAGGCTTCCTGGGCGGTGGTCAATTTGACCTTGCGCTCGGTTTCGCTCATTTTTTTGTTGGTACGAACGAGAATGTGGGCGGCACGGGCCATGCGCTGCTCGTAATCCGCCGCGTGCGTGTTGTAGTAGTTCTGGACCGCCTGGTCCGTGACCTTGTCTTTGAGAAATTTCTCGAAGTAGCGGCTGATGAGCATTTCCTTGCGAAACTCATTGAGCTCCGCCGCAATCAACTCCCTGTCCAGCAGCTGCGCTTTCTCGATGGCGGCAGCCAGTGCTTCGCGCTCGAGATACTGGTCCAGCAGCATTTGCCGGCGCTTTTGGTCCTGCTGCGGGGCACGCTTGAACTTGAGATAGGCCTCGAATTCCGCTTCGGTGACGGGTTTTTCATTTACCACCGCCAGTTTCGGTGCGGTGTCATCATCCCCGCAGCCGAACAGTCCAAGGGCCGGCAGTGACAGGATTAATGCTAAGATTAGTAAATAACGTTTACGCATATAGTGATCATCCTTTCAGCTTAACTCATACTATTGTTGGGTCGGCAGTTCACTGTTTTCTTCCGCAACGATACCGCTGTTTGCATCCCAAACCGAATTATCCAATTCCTGGACGAATACCCTGTCCTCAGCGAAATCAACCAGGGCGCCTCCGGTCACGCTTATCTGATCGAAGCGGTGGATCCCGATGAAATCCCTATCGATATAGTCATCCGGATCAACTGTCTGTCCGCCTTCAGGCTGGATGACGAAATCAAAAACCGTGTTCGAATCAATGCGGTAGTAGGGCCCTGCGAAACCCTCGGATGTGCCGGCATCCAGGTCCACATATTGCCCAACCAATCCGTCTTCACCGGCCGCCCAAATCGCACCGTCACCGGCACCTGAAATCGAGAGTGTAAAGTTTCCGCTGCCACAACAATTTGATCCACTGACTGCCTCGGAAAGCGATAAGTGGTAACGACCCACTGCGAGAATATAATCCCCGGGGCTAAGGGTTCGCTGAATTCTTGACAGCAATCCGGGCCCACCGTCGTCATTGTACGTGATATAATCGGAAGCATCCAAAGCACCGTCATCCCGGAACAAGTAGATATAGGTATCAAAGCTGGCAGACGTTGTCTCCATAACAATCAGCTCTTGAGAGTTGACCGTGAATCGCTGGTAATACACACTGCCTGTTCCGCTGTAATTAATACTTCCTGACTGCAGTATATCCGTGGATAGTGGCGTGGGCGTAACCCGCCATCGTTCTTGCCCCAGGTCCTCCATATCTGATATCTCATAACGTCCGATGGGTTCCAACGCGAGTACTGAATTGTCAACGTTCAGTTGATTGGCACTTAACGTCATTAATGAAACATCCGCATCACCGGTGATTTGGAGCAACCCGGTTTGCCCGTCGCCGGCAAGCAGGCCATTCGCCGTAACCTGGGCACCGTCGATGAATGCATTGGCCGCCGCCACCGAACGGGCTTCCAAGGTAGCGCCCGTGTTGAGGGTCATATCCTGGGATAAGACGATCGGTTCAGCTACAAAGGCGGCGCCGTCCACCGTCATGGCCGTCGCATTCAAGGACGAGTCCGCCCGGAACTCTGCGGCGGGCGCAACATAAATCTGACCGCCAACGGTTAACGGCTCAATGACACGAAGCCTTGAGTTCGGTCCCAGGGTGAGGTCCGTGTTAACTTGCAGGTTGGTCAGCGTCAGATTTGCCCCTGCTAGATTCGGTGAATCCAGGGCCTTTGGTGCGACTAAAATCCAGGCTCCACCGATCGAACCGCTGATAATGCCGTCGAAAATGATCTCATTTACGTCATCGGCACTTATCGAACTGCCAGACGATACACTGGAGTTTGCCAAATCATCCAGCACCAGGTGATCATCGCCAAAATCCAGGGCGGTGCCGTCACCCACCTGCAGCGCGCCAAACCGATGGACACCGACCAGATCGTTGCCGGCAACGCCCGGCAGATCATCGCCGGCGGCAACAATAAACCGATAGTTGCTGGGCCGCTCCACAATTTCGTAATAGGGTCCGTCGAAGTCAGATGCATTAAGATCGACAAGGTAGCCGACAAGATTTTTGTCTGCACCGATTTGGGGGGTGGCACTCATGGTCAGCTCGTATGGACCGATGGTTCGATCGGAACATTCGCCGCAGGTCTCGTTATAGCCGTCGACCGCCTCATCCACGTAGAGCGGGGATGTGCCGAAGGCCAGGACATATGCACCCGGAACAAGCCGGACCTTGGCGCTCACATCATACGAACCGGTACCGGAATAATCGAAATATGAGTTTGAGAGATAGTCTTCTTCCGATAAATCCCCGTCATCACTGAAAAGGAGCAAATCCGGAGCATCTTCGGCCGTGCCCTCAACCGTGTCAATCCGAATATTTACGACAGTCTCTTCGGTCAATACAAGCTGGTGGTAGGCCACTTGCGTATGGGATTCTAAATTGCCGGTTTCAAAGACTTCTTCCATGGCCTGCTGCAGGTCAATTGCCCAGCGGTCGCTGCCCTGGTCCTGGACTTGATCGATGGCATGCCGGCCGATGACCTCCACCGGCGTCGCTTGATCGGAGGCAACCGCCTGGCCGGACACCGGATCCAGATTGGATATTTTCAGCATACCGGGCCGGTCGATCTGTTCAATGTATACCGTACCGGCGCTTCCCAGCTCATTATAACCTGATAACGACGGGCCGCCGTGGGCGGAAACCTGATTCCAGTCATAAGTTGAGTCCTGGACATATCGCAAAACCACCCGGCCCCCGGCACCGGTGTAGTAGCGGCGTGTATTCCAGGCGCCGCCGCCGTTGGCAGCGATGCGGCTGCCCGGGCCCGAATCGGCTATCGAATCAACCCTTATATCAATGCTGCCCCCGGCACCGGTCGGATCATTCTGCGATCCGGTCATACCGCCATTGGCCAGGATGTAACCGTCATTAAAATCCAGGGCGGCGGCCCGGATACGGACTACGCCGCCGCCGGGGGCACCGTAGAAGCTGGCATAGCTGCCCCCGCTTCCGGGGTTTGCGGCGTGGAGGTAGTCGCCATAAGAAGCCAGCGGTTCGTCTGAACTGCTCGTGCCCCCTGCACCGCCGTGGCTGCCGCCCGTATTATAGTGAAGATACGGCTCAAAGTTCCAGGTTCGGGCGCGCAGATACCCTTTGGCGCTGACATCCACCGCGGAGCCATTCCAGATGGACATCGTGCTCCCGACATCGATGTCCAGCGGATAATGTCTGAATTCATCCGGGTCGGGGACCGTAATGGTCGCATCGTCCATGAGCGTCAAATTGCCCTGAACGTCGAGTGCGGGGACGATTACCTCGGCATTCACAACCAGCAGGTCACCGCCCACCAGGATCTCGTCGGCCCGGACCACGACGTCTTCATCCAGGCCTCGGATTGACAAATTATTGGTGACATCCAACCTGCCGAAAACGGTCAATTGCCAATCTGAAACCACGAGCTGATCAACGAGCTGATCACTGGTGAACGTCAATTGGACAGCCGGCGGCCAGGCGTAATATTCCCAGCCGGGTAGACTGCCGGGTTGGAGACCATCAATACGCAGGCCGGTGCCGGGCTCGATTTGCAAGCCGTTGTCCGCGAGAACGACGAGCCGGTCTGCGCCAAAATCTGCTGTAGCGCCACCTTCAACCTGCAGGATTCCCAGTTGATGCACACCTGTCAAGTCGTTGCCGACGACACCGGACAGATCGAGAGTCGAAGAAACGATTATCTGACTCGATCCCTCGGTGGAAAGAATCTCGTAATACGGCCCCGCCATGTCAGCCGCATCGAGATCGACGAGGTAGCCGGCATAATTCCGATGCAGCTCAAGGATGCCGTCAATTTCGATCAACCAGCGATAGTCTCCCAGTTCCGCGGCGCTCTCGATGCGATGGCGCCCAACTGTCTCAACGGAGGTTGGTTCCCTGGTCGGAATCGCCATGTCTTCCATTGTATCGTAGTTGGATATTTTCAGGATTCCAGGCTGACCGACGTGTTGGAGGTAGACCGTGCCGGCGCCGCCCATAAAATCCGTTGCGAAGGATGAGGGACCCCCGTGGGCAGTGACCGGAGCGAAATCATAGCCAGCGCTTTCATTGTAACGCAACGTTACGCGGCCACCGGCACCGGTATAGTACCGTCTCTCATTCCATGATCCGCCCCCATTGGCTTCGATACGGCTATTGGCGTCCAATATGTCAATGGTACCCACCTCGACATTGACACTGCCGCCGGCACCGGTCGGATCACTTGCAGAGCTGCCCATGAGGCCGTTGGCCAGGATATGGCCCCCCATGAGTTCCAGCGACAGGGCCTGAATGTGAACGCTGCCACCCCCCGGGGCTCCGTAGGAGCCGTTTTTGCCGCCGCTGCCGGGATAGGCGGCATGCAGATAGTCGCCGTAGGCATTCAGCGGCTCATAGGACCGGTCCCAGGCTCCGACACCGCCGTGACTGCCGCCGGTTACAGACGATGAATAAATTTCATTGTTCCAGGTTCTGCCGGCCGCGTAGCCCCTGCCGCTGACATCCACCGTTGCGTTTTCAATTCGCAGGGTCTGATCCACTGCGATAACGAGCGGGTAATAGGCTGATTCACCGGCATCGGGCAGCGTCATCATGGACCCGTTGGCAAGCGTTAGATTACCATGAACGGCAATCGATGGTGAACTTACGATGACACCGTCAAACTGCGCATTACCGTCCACGGCAATTGTCCCTGCCTGGACGACAACGCTCTGATCTGCTGCAGTTGCCGTCAGATTCCGGCTCACATCAAGCCGGCCGCTGACATTGACACTGCCATCGTTGACAACCAAATCATCCACGGCCAAATCTCCATTCACGGTTAATCCGAAATCAACCGTCGGGAGCGCAGCCAGGCCGGTAATGCCGCCGGTTTCCAATGCCGAACCGGCAGTGACTGCTAGCCCGTCCGCCGCCGTAAACACAAGCCGGTCCCAACCGAGATCAACGCCTGCAAGACCCGCGATCTCCAGACCGGCGACTCGATGTACGCCGACCAAATCGTTGCCGATCACGCCGGAGAGGTCAACGGCCGACAGAACGATCAGACCGTTGACACCGCGCGTGCCGACGATTTCGTAATAGGGTCCCTCCCCATCCGCGGCATCCGGATCGATCAGGTAACCGACATAGTTCCTGTCAGCTGCCAGGGTGCTGTCAATTTCAATCAGCCAATTGTTGCCGCCCAGGTCCGCGACGCTTTCGATGGTGTGCCGGCCGATTACTTCGAGCGGGGTCGTCTGCCCGGAAGAAATGGTCTGGCCGGTAACGGGATCGACATTTGAAATCTTGAGAGTTGCCGGTTCGGCCCCCTGTTGGATGTAGACCGTCCCCGCCGCACCCGGATTGATCGACGCGCCAGATGAGCGGCCGCCATGGGCCGTGATGCGATCCAGATTCAAGCCTTGGTTCGCGCCATATTTAAGAACCACCCGTCCGCCGGCACCAGTATGATATTTTTCCTGATCCCAGGCCCCGCCGCCGTTGGCCTCGATGCGTCCTTCAGGGCCGGAGCTTGAAATTGAATTCGCTTCAATCTGAATACTGCCGCCCGCACCCGACGGCGAGTAAATATTGGGATCGGCTGGGACTACCTTGCGAATGCGGTATCCATAGCTATCAGCGATGTAGATATTATTACCTTCACCGCCCACGGCCACGCCATAGGGAGAACTTAGACGTGCCCGGGAAGCAGAACCGCCGTCGCCGCCGTCCGCTGAAGTTCCCGTGCCGGCAAGTGTCGTGATGATGCCGGTTGGATCCACCTTGCGGACACGGTTGTTATACATATCCGCGATGTAAAGGGTTCCATCATCAGCGACTGCAATGCCGATGGGTCGATAGAGCCAGGCCTCGGTTGCAGGGCCGCCGTCACCCCAAAAACTGGCGGTTCCGGTGCCCGCAACTGTCGTGATGATGCCGTTCGTGTCCACTTTGCGGATGCGGTGATTGTTGTAATCCGCAATGAAGATCTCCCCCTGGTTGTTAACGGCGACGCTCAGGGGCCTGTTGAGTTGGGCCTGGATCGCCAGTCCGTTGTCCCCGCCGCTGCCTGAATTGCTGCTGCCGGCAACCGTTGTGATAATACCGGCGGTATCTACCTTGCGAACGCGGTTATTAAATGAATCTGCAATGTAGAGGTTCCCGCTGTTGTCCACCGCAACGCCATAGGGATAATAAAGCCATGCGTCCGTGGCGGCAACCCCATCGTTGTTGAAGCCGGCATAATAGCGCCTTCCGGCAACAGTTGAAATGATGCCGTTTGTATCTACCTTGCGGATGAGGTGATTATTGCGGTCGGCGATATAAATGTTCCCAACGCTGTCCAATGCAATGCCACTTGGATAATTGAGCCGGGCCAGGGTCGCAAGACCGCCGTCGCCGGTGTTGCCGCTGGCTCCATCTCCGGCCACCGTCGTGATGACGCCGTTTATATCCACCTTGCGGACGCGCCGATCGTTATAATCGGCTATGTAGATGCTGCCGTCGCTATCGACTGCCATGCTGGTGGGAAATCTAAGCTGGGCTTCGATTGCCGGGCCGCCGTCACCGCTGTATCCGCTGCTTCCGGTTCCCGCGACGGTATCGATTATCATGAGGCTCTCGGCATTATCCATTTGGGCGCTGCCGTTCGCCAGGATAGCGCCGTTGTTGAGCTCCAGGAATGCGGCCCGGATGTGAACCACGCCGCCGCCGGTACTGCCGTAACCGGCAGGATCGCCAAAACCGTCATGATTGCCGCCGCTGCCGGGATGAATTGGATGGAGATAGTCTCCGTAACCCGCCAATGGACCGGAGGGATTGTCCCAACCGCCGACTCCCCCATGACTGCCTCCTGTCGGGCGTATTGTGTAAGCCTCATTGTCCCAGGTCCTGGCGCGCAGATAGCCCCTGCCGCTGACATCCACGGCGGCGTCCTGAATCGACAGGGTTTGATCCACTGCAAGATCGAGCACATGGTGACCGGATGCGTCGGATTGCGGGACGGTGAGCACGGCGCCCTCGGTGAGGGCCACATTGCCGTGAACCTCGATACCGGAGGTGGCTGCGATCTCCAGGACGGCGCCCGCGACGCCCAGGTTGCCGTCTATTGCTATTTTACGGGCCTGTAGTCGGCTGCGGGTGCCGGTGACGGCGATATTGCCTGCCACAGAAATGTTGTTCAATGATCCGATCGACCCATTGGTCAGCTCCAGGCTGTCAAGCTGGATGTTTTCGACATAAAAGACCGTTTCGTCCGTAAGCACCAAATCACCCAGCTCGGCCACGGCATCCGTGTAAATTTCCGCCACGGCGGCAATGTTGTCGGCTTCGCTGATATCGAAGCTGTCGGCATGAATCCGGTCCGTTGTCGCCAGCCGGACACCTTCGGCGGCTACCAGACGATCAAGTCGGATGACGCCAATCAACTCATTGCCGACGGCAGCACTGACGTCGTCGGTCGTTTCAATGATCAGATAACTGTCACCGTTGCCGATGACCTCGTAGAACGGTGCCGCCGGATCCTGGGCATCGAGGCTGACAAAAAGACCCTGCATCCCGGGCTCCCAGCCAGCTGGATCCGGATCGGGCCAGCTGGATTCGGCGATGCTGATGATGTAGCCGTTGGGTGGATCGACTGCCGGCTGGATATCCGTGATGTTGTGCCGGCCGATGGAACGCAGGCTGGTTTGGGCCTGATCGTGGGCCAGGCCGGCAGCATCAACGTGCAGCTCGCCGTATTGCTGTTCAGTACGTTTGAGAAAGATGGTGCCCGCAGCGGCACTGTTTTCCAGCTCCGGTGCGGTTCCGGCCCGGGCCTGGAGTGTCAGGCCGTCGGTGATGGCGGTGGTTCCGTTGTCGTAGCTGCCGTAGTAAACGGCAATCCGGCCGCCGGCACCCGAACCCTGATTGCTGTTATGGACATCCCCGCCGTTGGCCTGGATCGTGCCGCTGCCCGATATCGAATTCGTTTGAATGTGGATGGATCCCCCGGCGCCCGCGCCGCGATAGCAGTTGGTATAGCGCGTGCTGCAGTTCGAATTGGTTTGCGACACTGACAAACCCTGGCCGTCGGCGGAAATCGTACCATCGACGACCGCCTCGGGCGTGACGATTCTGAGGACGCCCCCGCCCTCGGCGCCGACATAATAGTTGGTGGAATAATACGAGCGGTATTGGCGGCCGGAACTGCCCCCCGGAAATTGCGGGATACGGAAGTCACCGTAGGCGGCTGCGGCGGAGGCGTTCAGATTAGCGGGTGCATCGCCGCCGTGGGCTCCGCCGAAGGCATTGTTGCCGTTCTTGTTGTAAGAGCCCTCGTGCTCAGCTCTGAGCACTCCGCCCTGATCCACGCGCAATTGAGCATGCAGCCTGAGTTCATGCCCGCTGCCGTATATGGTCGTCTCGCCGCCACCCTCCACCACCAGCGAGTTCAGGACAAAATCGAGATTGGTATTGTACCAAAGGGTTCCGCCGTCTTGGACCACCACATTGGCAAAACGCATACTTTCGGTTAAGTAAGTATAGGGGCCGGTGACATAGACGGTGGATTCACCCCAGGCGCCCACCTCGTATTGAATTGGGACGGAGGTCGACAGGCCCTGGGTGTCTTCAGCGGTAACCACGATGTCAATGATATCGCCCGGCCGGGCATCTTCAGCAATCGAAACGGAAAATTGATTCTCCAGGTAGCTTTCACCCCCGGCATCAATCTCGTCCTCCAGTAAACCGCCGGGTACCGCGCCGGTTACGGACAGGGTAACCCGGGCGAGGGGCCCTAGCTTGTTAGCCTCAAACCAGACCGGAAATCTTTCTCCTGACGGTGCGCGGTAGTCCCCAGTCCCGGCTCTCAACACGGGCGGTCGCTGATTTGCCACCACATTGGCCGGGATCGGCGCTGACAGGGATAGTTTTCCGTCCATTTCATGGGTGAGCAACCGCAAGTCGTAGCTGCCCGGCGGGATGTCCGGGCTGACATAGATCGGCAGCGCATAGGAAAAGGCGTCGCTGTCATTGAGGCGGAGCTGCCACTGCCGGGGAAGATCATCTTCACCGCCATAGCCGCCATACCCATCCTCACCGGCGATTCCAGCCATTTTATCCGCCAGGATATACTGAGACAGCAGATAGCTACCGGACGCGTACACCGCCGCCATCCCGGTCTGGTTGTACTGACTCAGTTGTTCAGCGGGGGGTGGCGTCCAACCCTGTGGGTATAACAAGGCCGCCACTTCAAAAATGTCGCGACCCGTATCTGTTATCGTAACCGCCAAGACGCTGTGCTCAGCCAGCGGAAGTTGGACCTCAGCGGGTAACCCCACGAGGGTGATCTGGGCTCCTGAATCCGCCATGACCTGGAGGGGAACCACATGGGTACTGATGTCACCACAACCGGTTTTCACCTGGAACTGCAGCTCGGTCATGCCTGCCCGTAACATGGCCAGGTAAGCCGCCGGATTTACTATGGAAAAGTAAACGTTGTCCCGGGTCCGGATGGTATAGCCCACCGGATCGCTGGAACCTTCGCCGGTGGGCGCGTTGAGCCACCTGACCGAGGCGATACCGGAGGGAGCGCCGGCCCGAACGGTGACGGGTTTGAAATTGGAAGTCTCGCCGCCGATGACATCACCTGATTCCCGAACGAAGAGCGTTTCACCCGGCAGTGGATAAACTGCCTCGACAACCGCCGCTTCACACTCAGTTGGGCCTGTCACGTTGAGGGTATAGATACCCGCCACATACTCGCGCATTCCGTCGGCGGTTCGCTCCTGCACATCGATTTGCAGGGGATGGGTGCCGATGTCATCGTTTGTCGGCACATAGGCCCGGCGCTTCTCTTCATACCGCCGCAGGCGGTCAACCCCTGTGCGGGGCACGTAGCGCACAAAATGACCGGGATTGCCCCTGAATGGATCGCTTTCGAGCAGGACGGTGAAATCAGCACCCTCTGCGGTGCAACCGACGCAATAGTAAGTTGGACTTTGGGTATCAAAATTGTCTTCACCAGGTGTTGCATCAAAGCCGATAAACACGGCCAGCACATACTTGCCCGGGACCAGTTGAATCTCTGAAACGATTTGCTTACCCCGCGACCCCAGGCGATCCATGTGCCAATCCGAGAGGTTGTGAGTAAATACAGCCACCTCTTCATCGAATTCGGATTCTTCCGTACTTCTGAAGATGGCTGCCAGATAGTTGTTGAGTTCATCGTCGACCGCCAGCCGATAGATTCCTGACTGCTCGACTGCAAGACTGAAAACCTGGGTATCCACCGACGCCGCATCATCATCTATCTCTCTGACGGTGTAGCGGGACGCCTGGGTTTGACCCGGCTGCAAGGCCGGATAGGCCGAGGGGCCTGGTGGATCTTCAGCCCACTCCTGATCGAACAAAATAGTGAATTCGGTATCACGTCCCGGACGTTCATCGGCAAAATATGGCTGGGCGTAATGTTGTTGCTCGCTGGTCGCCGGCCGCAACCAGTCATAGACCTCAAAGTCGACACCCACTGAGAGGACGTATTCACCGGGTTCCAGCCAGAAATATCTGGCTTCACCCTCGTAGCTGCGGAATTCCTCTATGGGTTGCCAGACAATCTCGTGATTCTCCGACACAGGGAAGACCAAGCCTTTGAAAAGTGCATCATCGATTGAAAGCGAATACTCGCCGCTCCGTTCAATGTTGAGACTAAATAAGTTCCACTCCAGCCGTGAGTAGCCAATGGCGTTTCCACCATTGCCGCCGTCACCGTCGTCCTCGCCGCCATAGCCGCCGGAGGGATCTTCGACCGTACTTTCGATAACATTGGATTTGGCCGTGTGCGGTATGCCCGGTTGCAGCAGCGGATAAGCGGGCGGGAACACCTGGGTGAGAAGTTTCAGTTTCCCATCGATAGTAATAGTATACTGCACGCCGATGAGGTTGTGGCCGGCATCGGTCACCGTGATGGGGATATCCAGCGGCTGACCGACCTTCAGTTCGATCACCGAAGGCTGATTCGGATCGATGCTGACAACCGGTTCAGGATCAGGCGCCACCGGTACGTCAATATCCAGCCAAACCCCTTTTTCATTACCCCACACCCGCAGGCCCACGGATAGCTGCAGCGGCCCCTGGAGGGCGGCGGTCACACCTTCCGCATAGACGATTCGCAAAATCACCGCCTGGGATTCGATTTCACCGCCGTAACCGCCATCGTCATCATCATCCTCACCGCCGTAGCCGCCATAACCACCATCCTGGCCCGCAAGCAAGGAACCGATACCGGCGATCACCTCGGCATACACGGGCTCGGAACGAGGTTCGGAATAGGGCGCGAAATACAGGGGGACTGCGCCGGTGGCGATGGAGAGGGTAAAGTCGCCGTAGTTGTCGGACTCATTTGAACCTTGGATGGCATCATCGATTTCCAAGTCGTAACCCCCCACGGCAAGGATGTAATCGCCGGGCTCGAGGACACGACGGATCCTGGAGAGGTAGCCTCTGCCATCCAAGTCATCAAATTCGATGAGGTCAGACTCCTCCAGCACCCCGTCATCTTTGAAAAGGAAGATAACGGAATCCTCGAAACTGGCCGAGGTGATTTCAAGCACATACTCTTCTTCAGCCTCTACACTAAATTGGTGACGGTACACACTGCCTTCGCCGCTGGGCGCGATGGCCGCTGATACGACGCTGCGGTTGCCACCTAGCGTGAGGCTGGCAGGCACAACCGGAACGTCGCTGGATATCTCCACGAAGAGTTCGCCATAGTCGGCTCCGGCATAGAGCTTCTGGGGCTGGTCGAGGTCCAGCAGTCGCACGGTGGGCCCGGCGCTGACTTCCGGCAGCACCATGAGTTCGCACTGGGCGGAGAAGTTGCCCAGCGTCGCGGTGAGAACCGTGGTGCCATCAGCAAGCACGCGGAAGGCCCCATCGGCTGCGTGCTGAGCAGTGGTATCGTCAGCGCTGCTGTAGACAGTGCCAAAGCGCTCCCCAGTGACATCGATCGAGTGGGGTACTGCATTCACCGTCACCGTGGCGGTCACCCGCAGTTGGGCGACCGGCGGTTCGCTGGTCGAGTACTGCAGCTCGAGGCTTTGCGGTGACACCGTCAGGCCGGTCACCCAGGCGACGATATTCACGCCGGCCGAATCGTTGGGATCGTTGCCGGTCTGAATCTCGATGCCGTCGGACACGCCGTCTGCGTCGGAGTCCGCCCGGTTCGGATCGGTGAGGTGCTGGTTGATCTCCTCACCGTCGGAGAGCCCGTCACCGTCCGTGTCCGCAGCATTCGGGTTGGTGCCCAGGTTGAGCTCCTCGCCATTGGTCAAACCGTCATCGTCCGTATCTTCATCGATATCGAGCACCCCGTCATCATCGCTGTCGGTGTCGGTGGGATCAAGACCCAGTTCAATCTCAAGCGAATTGGTCAGACCGTCTTCATCGAGATCGCCATCAGTCAGAAGCACGGCAATGGTAATGGTATTGGCGATCAGAAGCGCTTGATTCTGGTACTGTCCTGCCAGACGCAGGGTGACCTCGCTGCCGTCAGCCACATCCGTGCCGCTGAAGGCAGGCACTTCAAAGGTGCCGGAAGACCATGTGAAGGCGGATTCCGTATCGTCCAGGAAGGCCTGGCCGGCTGAGATGTCGCTGTCGTCGATATTCTCGCCGAACAGCAGTTCGACGGTTTTGGCGCTGTCTTCCAGGACATAGGGTGCGCTCTGGGGCGGTATCGCCACCAGCGGACTCCGGACCGTCCCGGTCTGGTTCAAAACCGCATCCTGGGCCGTGACGCCCACCCAGGTGGACCCGGCCGTATCAAAGGTGTAGATCCGGTTCAGCACCACGTCCTGACCAGAAGTGAAGGTAACGAGGTTATCATCGACCGCTGCGGCGCCCGTAATCGCTTCATCATTCAGGTTCACGGTCAGCGGCTCCGCAGCGCCGGCATTCTCGATGGCCTCGGTGTAGGTAAAGACGATGCCTGGATTCATGTTGTCGTGGACCGTTGCAAAGGCCGCATCGCTGATGGCCGGCACCTTCTTGACAAAGTTCAACAGGTAGGTTGCCGTGGCATCGAACTGCGCCGGCAACGGCGATATGCTGCTGACGGAAAGTTCAACCGCTTCGGCGACCTCGTCGCTGACCGGGAATTCAGCCCGGCCGTGCACCAACGGTACGGACAGGCTGCCGCCGGTGCCCTCACTGTGGGCACTGCCTGAAATGGCCACTTCAACATCGAAATTGGCATCCTGACGGATCCCCTGGTCGTCTTTGACCGTGGCGACGGTGTTGCCGTAGGCATCCACCACAGCCAGCTCAATGATTGCGGTTTCCGTGACTTCGAGGCGAGCCGGATCGCCCAGGGCATGGTTGGTACGGGAAAATTCCCTGAATTCAAGTGCCTGCGGGACACCGGGCAGCACCGTCAGCGGGACCACATCCGTTTCCACCGACGGCGATGCGTCGCTGCCGTCGTGATCGTAGCGTGCAAACAGCGTGCTTTGGGGTGCAAACTCGATGTTGGCTGCATAGCTGCCCACGATGTTACTGGCGGAGACGGTCACCCGGGCCCGGCCGTTGACGAGCCTCACGAGCGCCTGTTCGCCGATAAGGCCCGCCGGTCCCATCAGGGTTTCATGGGTGATATGATCGGCAAAGCCGAAGTGAAAGCCGGGATCTTCGATGCGGATCGTCACCAGCGCTTCGTTGGCGGCCCGCACGAGATTGCCGGCATTGTCAGCGGCCCGCAGATCAATGACGAGGATTTCACCCGCCTCCACCGGGGCCACGTGGTCAAATTCCAGATGGTGGATGTCGCCCGCCAACAGTTCAAAATTATGGACCGCTTGGATGGGACCATATCCGGCGACGGCGGCCTTGATGCGGTACTGATCCGCAGCGCGCGTGGTGTTGAACGGCCACTGGGCATAACCGTCCCCGTCTGTGGTGGATGTGCCGAGCACTGTGCCGGAAATGCCGGGTCCGGCCTGGATCAACCACTGAATCGTTTGCTCGGGTACGGGCCGGGCGGCGGAATCGAACACCCTGACCTGCAGCGGCAGCGGTGCCCCCACGGCCGCGAAAGCAGGGTTGTTGCTGCTGTCGCCGCCGCTCGCAAAGCGGATTTCATTGGGGAACCGGGTCAATGACACGACCTGAAGCGGCGTTTCATCCATTTGGCCCAGCTCATCCATGACGCGTACAAAAAAGCGCAGCTGATCGCCGTGGGCGGCGTCCCGTGGCGTTTTAATGGAGGTCCGGATCCTGGAGCGGCCCGAATTTTTGTAAATCTCCTTTTCTTTGCCCGTGGTCAGATCGATAATGGTGGTGGCCAGCGGGCCTAGGCCGCCGTCATCCACCCCGTCGAGACCGTCGACGGTGACCTTGATCAGCGAGTCGAAAAAGCCGTTGGCAGGCGCCGAAACCATGAGTCCGCTCGCATCGGGCGCGGCATCGCGGACAACCGTCACGGTTTGTGTCCGGCTGACCTGCTGACCGCCGTTGTCGGTCACGGTAACGGTCAGCGGTTCGGTGATCGACGGTTCGGTCAAACGTACGGCACGTGAATCCTGGATCGTGAAGGTCTGAATTCGCGTTCCTGCGTCACCGCTGAAATCTTTGCGGGAAGTGCCGCCGTGCCAGGCGACCTCCATCCGCTGCACGGACAGATCGTCGGCGGCATTGACGCTGACATTAAACCGGCTCTGTTCGCGAAACGGGCTGTCCGCCGTCAGCATGTTGATTGAGGGGAAGCTGTCCTCCATGACGGTGTAAGATCTGGTGCTGGCGATATAATTATCTGCCTGGTCCCGCGCGGTGACCTCGTACTCATAGACTGCTCCGGCCTGCGGCGCCGGCTCATCGTAGCGCAATACGCCGTTTGCAAAGGCGGCCGCCACGATCAATCCGTTGCGCCGCAATAGGGCCAGCTCAACACCGCTTTCAGGATCATTGAGGGTGACCGCCACGGTAAACGGATGCCCCACAACAGGGCGATTATTTTTTAAATTGCCTTCCAGGCTGATCTGGGGCCATGCCGGCGGAAAGGGATCGTTCAGGCGGTTTAAGGGAATGACTTCCGAGTCATCAAAGTTGCCGTAGGCGTCGATGGCCCGGGCCATGAAGAAATGGCCGATGCCCATCTCATAATTGCGATAAATAACGTATTCCGGCCCGTAGTGTTTGCCGATCAGCTCAAAGGGGCCGCTGCTGCTGCGGCTGTAGTAAAACTCCACCTGGGCGACGGGCTGGGTGCTGTCCAGCACCGAAGCGCGCAGTTCGACGGGTTTGGGCAGCCAGCTGCCTTCGACCGTCAGCTCGCAGGAGAACGGGTTGACCGGCAGGCCCTCCCCCTGGAGCAGCACCCGCCGGATCTGTGAGGTATGGACCACACCCCACACCGTTTCAATTTCACTGGTAATCTCAAAGGGCTGACCGTTTCTCAAGTTCGCCGGCACGGGTACGTGGGCCATGAAGGGCGCATGGGTGCGCACGGCGACGGATTCGCCTTCGATCCGGTAGCGGACGGCGTTGACCCCGCTGGTATCTGTCAGGGCCAGCGGAATCAACTCCGTTTGGACAAATACCCGGTTGGCCGCCGGCGCATAGAGGGCGGCTGAAGAACCCATGGTTTGCTGGGAGAGCTGATAAACGGCCAGGCCGTAGGCACCCTGACCCAGCAGAAGGCGATCCTGCGCCAGGTCTAGGGCGGTGACGGTGTGAGCTGCCGTCAGGAAGGATGCGGGAACTTCCTCCCAGGGCGCATTCGTATCAATGCGGTAAATTTCCCGGCCGACCGTTACCCACAGGGCGCCGGGGCCCAGTGCCATGGCGCCGATAGTTCCGCCCATATCCAGATATTCATCGCTGAGATCCCGCAGGCGCAAACGGTGCAGCAGGCTTCCCATGGCGTAGTAGAGATAGTCGCCATTGCTGGTCATCAGGCGCACGGGTTCGGCCGAGTTGAGAATAGCGCTGATTTGGACTTCCGGCTGAAATATCGGGAAATCCCCCACTTCCACGCGATAGACGCTGCCGTTGACCGTACCCACCAGCAGGCTTTCCCCCGCCGCGGCCAGGGAGACGATATTATCCCCGGCGCTAACCTCGACCGTATCCGTGTACGTCAAATCCCGTGAAGCCAGGTATAGGGCCGGTCCGGCGGCGGCGGCGATCTTCTTTTCGGTGAGGTGTAGATGGCTGAAGGGCGCGTCTTTAAAGACCGCGGTTTCACGGCCGGAACCGTCTAGGGCCAGCACCCGGTTGAAATCCGCCTGGAGCAGGTAGCGCGTTTCGTGGGCGGCTTCGACGGCGTGGCTGCCGAAGGTAAAGGCCGAAGGATGCACCTGCTCAATCCATGCGCTGCTGCCAAACTGCTTCAGGGTCACGGCACCGTAGTAATCGGCGGCCGCCAGATAGGTTCCCCCCTTGAGGTCCACATCCCGGATATTGCCGCGTGGCCGGCTGCTGCCGTAAAGCACTGCCGGAGATCGGGGCTTGCGCTCCAAGCGGATGACGGACCCCTCTGCACCGCCCAGCCAGATCCTGCCGTCGGCCACAAATGACCGGGTGACATCGCTTGGCAGGTCGGCTGCCAGGCTGCCGATGCGTTCCGGCTGCAGCGGGCTGCGGATGTCGATAACCTGAATCCGGCCCGGGTTCTGCCCCGAACCGGCGGAAAGTGCGAGCAAGTCTCCCTGCAGCTTGAGCAGGCGACCGGCGCTGACGTCCAAATCAAAGCTCCGGCTGCTGAACTTTTCGTCAAATACATGCAGCTTGCCGTCAGCCGTTGCCGCAAACAGGTGGTCGCGGCTTTGGGCCAGGGCGGTGAAGGTGCCGGAACGGCGCTTGACGACCTTAAAATCATTATCCACCAACAGCAGTTCCCCATCGCTGAGGACGACAAACCGGTCCGATCTGGCCCGGATTTCGCGCACGTTGCCTTTGACGGGGATATTGAGCCCGCCTTCCAGCGCATTGCCGGAAATGGTGAATCCGTGCAGGGCACCGTCGATGACCGCGAGGGCCCGGCGGTCGGAGACGCTCAGGTGGCTGATCCTGCCGGCCAGCGGTTTCTGGCTGAGGACTCGATAATCGTCGGCCGGATCGATGATCACGATACCAATGTCATCAAGGGCCAAAATGATGCGGTCCCCCAGATGGTTCATGGCAGCCACTGCGGATTCGAGCACGGCGCGCGGTTGGCCGGCGAGGTCGTAGAGGGTGCGGCCTTCGGCAAACCAGGCATCACCGATGTCCGCCAGCCCGGCCTGGAAGGGTCTTTGCTCGGCGGCAACGGTCAGCGCGATGGGATCGATCACCTCGATCAGGTGAGTTTCGCTGCGCTGGTTGCCCAACCCGTCGGAGACCGTGGCCCTGACCCGCAGGGTGACGGCATCGGCCGGTACAGCGATTTGTACGCGCCGGTCATCGGATGCCAGCAAACGGTCCTGCTCGTCGGAAACCGAAATCTGGCTGGTGAGTTCCGCGGCGATGGCCGTGCCGATCCAGGCCTCGAGCTGCGAGCCCGCCAGGATCCGGCGGTCAATTCCGGCGATATCGAGCCGGGGCAGCTGAAGTTCGGGGAATACCTTGATGCCGATCTCCGCTTCGCTGAAGAAGTAGCCGGCTCCGTAATAGGCCCGCACCCGGACATAAAGGTTTTCCTGCTCGGCTATGGCCGGCAGACGCAGGCTCAGCAGCCCGCGCGATATCGCCGCCAGACGGCGGTCGATGAGATTGCGGTTGAAGTCAAAAAGGCTGATTTCCGTGTAGCGCAAGGGCTCGCCGCTCGCTTCTGAGGCCGCAAAAGCAACGGTCAGCGGGCTTCCCTCGCTAAAGGCCTGATTGGCCCGGGGCGCGATGATGCGCATCGTTTCCAAACCGACGCTGTTGTCCGTGAGGGCCAGGTCGTAGGAGGCTGACAGGGTCCCGTTGATCTCGACCCCGAAAGTGACCTGATCACCGGCGAGAGGGACGTTGAGCCACTGGTGGGCAGTGTGGCCGGTCGCCGTGCCGGCCGGCCGGGTATCCGCGGACCACAGGACGCTGGTGTCTTCAATCCGCGCCTGGCTTTCGAATTCAACGGCCGCGGGTACCCAGGCCCCCCGGACCAGGGAATCGGTTGCAGCGGGCTGAATCCCGCTGGTCGTCGTCAAAGGGGTTTCGTTGCGGGTCAGCGAGAAACTGATGGAGGTCCCGCTGCGATCCGTGCGAACCGCCCGGATGAATCCGCCCGGCAGGCTCCGGCGGGGCAGGAACCACTGGATCTGCTGATCACGCCAGATGGGCCAGGCTTCCAGGGATTGGTCGCCGGCGTCAAAGAAGGCATAGGTTTCGCCGCCCAGGGTCGCCGCCGGCGTTGCATTGGCAATGATGACGCCCATGACGGCTTCGCTCAGGCTCGGCTCAAATGCGGTGTCGGCGTCCTCGGCGACGGTCTCCCGTGCCCGGATGACACCGGCTGTATCTGTGGCCGTGCGTTCGTACACCATACTGCCGCTGAACACCAATTGATCGGCACCATTGGTGGTCAGGGCCACCCGCTCGTCTTCGAGGAATGCCTGCCAGGTGCCGTCGGCGTATGGCCCGTCGGCCAATACCCAGAAGAGCTCACCGTCGGCAACCATCTGCTGGATCGGGCCGCCGGCGTCAATCGTCCCCAGGTCAGCCAGTGAGCCCTGGTCATCGATGATCTCATAGCGCTGCAGCGTGTTGTTGGTCCAGGTGATCAGTCGATTGCCGTCGACCATCAGGCCGTCCGCGCCGGGCAAGGCCGTGTAAAACTGCCGCGTGAGCTGCAGAAAATCTTCGCCGGCCACCCGGAAGGCGTAGACACCGGCCTCGGTCAACACGAACAGGCGGCCGGCGTTGACCACCGTCAGGCGGACCGGATCGGTGACCGGTTGCCCCACGACCGGGATAAACCGGCCGTCGGCATAGGCATAGGCATCGAATAGGGCCCCGTGTCTGGTAAACAGCATGGTTCCGGAACCTCCCAGGACGTCACCCAGGATGGGCTGGCGGTTGACATCGCCCAGGGCACCCGCCTCCAGAGGCCAGAATAGCAGGGTCCGGGTGGCGCCGTTGCTCTCCTGGGCCACCAGGCCGCTGCCGGTATACTGCAGACGCTCAACCGCTCCCGTGTTACTATCATGCAGGATGCCGTTGATGCTTCTGATCTGATAGCCGCCGTCACGCTGATTGACCGCGAATACAATACCGTCCGGGGCGTCTGCCAATCCCGCAATAACCAGCACGTCACCGGTCACATCGGCGGCGCTGGCAGGTTCGTAGACCGGCACGGCCTCCTCGCTGAAGTAGGGCAGCTTTTCGAGAATGATCTCGCTTTCTTTTTCGTGACCGGAGCGGTCCCGCAGGACACCGGCAACCCGCACCGCAGCGCCCGTCTGGCCGATGGCCACACTGCGCGGACCAGTGCCCACCGGCCATTGCGCGGTCATGCCGCTACCCATGGGATCCTCGACCACGACCGCCGAGTCTTGGGAGAAGTCACTCATGCCATGGGGCTGTGCGGCATCGACCCACAGCCGGGTGCCGCCGAGGATCGTGGTTTGAGGCGCCGTTGTCAGGGGCAGCTCTTCGTCAATACCGTCATCTCTGAGCAGGTTGATAAAGCGCCTGGCACTGAGGGAGCCCGCCTCCAGCCGCAGGACCACCACCAGGTTTTCATCCACCGCCGGCAACTTGGCGTTAAAGCCGAAACGCTCGGGATCATCTTCGCCCCGGGTGACGAGGACCGGCACCGGATTGCGCGGGTCGTCCTGATTGCCGCCCACATCCATGTGGAGTTGGGCCTCGGTCAGGTTGCGCATCACGACCTCGAGGGCAACCGGCTCGCCGGCGTGATATTGGGCACCGTCCAGCGGTGCCAGAAGTGCGATGCGGGGCTCGCCGCGGGTGGCGTCATAGGGCTGAAGGGTGACCGTGGTGCCCGCAGTAGCCAGACTCAGATTGCCGTTGGAATCGACGGCACGCACCCGGATGGTTACCGGATCAAGATTGGCGGCGGTGTACGCAAAGCTGGCGGGATTGGCCAGAGCCTGCCAGGCCCCGCTGTTGACCGAGACCTCGACCCGGTCAATGCCGTAGCGGTCAAAGGATTTGATCAGAACCTGGGTCACCTCACCCATGGGTATGCTGGCACCGTCCGGCGGAGAGGCGATGGAGACCGTGGGCGGGGTTGCATCCAGCAGCAGGGGATAGGCGTCGTCCACGAACTTGGCGCCGCTGAATCCATACGTCATCCGCAGGCGCAACGGCACCTGATCGCCGCTGATGTCTATCAGACGGGGATTGAGATAGGAGAGGCAAATTCTGGCGCTGCCGGCACCCGTGTGTTCAATACCGACCGGATAGGTGCGGTCAAAGACGCGCAGCTCGCTGCCCGTCAACAGGTCCGTATCGCCGCTGATGTCAAAGCAGATGTCGGCCCTTGAAAGCTCCTCCACCGCCGGCGGTAGGGTGTGAACCGGTGCGACGTTGATTTCCGGGTCTCTGGCGGCCGCATCGAAACGCTGCTCGCCGGACCGTCCGCTTTGGTCCGTCACGCTCAGGCGGATGGCGATGGCCTCATCGGCCTCGTTGATGGGCAGTGAGAATCCGGTCCGCTTGATGGCCATGGGTGCCGCAAAGCTCAGGCCCCCGTTGGTGGAAATTCGGGCCTCAAACCGGAGGTTGGCGGCACCCGTCATATTATCGGATGCATCCGGCACAAAGCTGTAGGTTCGACCGCGGGTCAGCAGCATGGCCGGGGTCACCGGCTGGCTGTCGGACTTGCGGACCAGGCTTAGATCCCGCGGGGCGAGGGTGTCCTGGGCGGTAAAGGCGGCGGCGTAGTTGCCGCCGGTAATCCCGAAGCCGTTGCGGGCAATGTTGCCGTTAAGATCGGCGATGGCGTTGATCGACACATGATAGACCCGGTTGTGGACCAGGCTGCCGCCCAGCTTCAGGCGCAGTTCGATCATATTGTTCTGTGATACCAGCTCAAACCAATGGGACACATCTTCATCCGCCGCGCCGCTGTAGTCATGATGGCGGCTGATGACGGCGAAGCCGGAAGTTGTGACCGGTTCATCAAAGACCAGGCGCACCGATTGATTGTAGGTTAGAGACTGCGTGCTCGTGGTGCGGGGCCGGGTGTCGTCAACGCCGGTCAGCAGGGTGGGGACCGCCGCCTCTTCGGCGGTGGCCGGCTTGCGGACCACGACGCGGTATGTCTTGCGGGGTTCGGTTTTGGGCGCCGCAAACCGGATTCCGGCCTGCGTGATGCTGAAATCCCGGATTTCATTGATGCGGTTGGGTTCGAACCCGGCCTGGGCTTCAAACCAGTGCACATGCAGGATGCCGGCAAAGCCGGTGCCTTTGATGGTCACTGTTGTGCCCCCGGAGTCACTCACCCGGTCGGGGCCGCGATCATTGTCGGTCTCAACGTCTGTAATGGTCAGCGCCTGGGCTACGGCCAGGGCTACGGGCAGGTATTCGGTCTGACCCGCCTGGGATACGCTCAGTGTGTACAGGCCCGGATTGTCAATCGTCGCATCGAAGCTCAGCTCGGTTGCAGCGGCATTTAACGTCCATGCGGATGCGGGAATTTCCAAATCATTCAGCATTACCAACGTGGCCTGATCCAGCCGGGCGCCCCGGATCGTAAAGGCGGTCAGACGGCCCGTGACCGTGGTGGTGGGTGAGAATTCTCTGACCTGAACCGGCAAAATACCAAAAAACGGCGCACTGCGGGCATACCAGGCGAGATCGTGGGTCAACCCGCCCCCGTCGATCGCCATGGCCGGTTCATTGAACAGGGAAATCCGATAGGCTTCGTCCAACGCATAGTGGTCGCCGAGCACCTGGAATTGCAGTTCGCTGCCCAGCAGGCGCGACGGGCCGGCCAGGGAGCCGTTGTCCGACTCGCGGCGCACATCCAGGGTGACCGCATCCCAGCCGGCCGGATATCCGGTGATTTTCAGGGAAACCAGATCACTTGCAGCGGCAATATAGCGCCGCGGGACTAAATCAACGGTATTGAGCAGGGGCACCCGCAGGTTGTAGTAGCTCGATCCCCGGCGCCATTCGAGCAGGTCGCCGCTGAAGTTGAGCTGGGTGATGCCGTCCAAGCCGGCACCGCTGTAGACCCTGGCGATCTCAACCAGTGAGAGCTCATTGTCCAGGCCCTGGGGCAGGTCCACGTCATAGAGGGACAGCTGGCGGGAGCTGGTTTCAGAGGAAGCCACCGCCAGGAGTTCACCGGCGGCGGCCGCGTCGACTAGGCCGTCCATGCGGCCTGCGCCCAGCTTTTCAAACCGGCCGGTGCCTTCAATCGTGCCGGTCATCAACAGCTCCAGGCGATTATCCCCCAGGGCTGCCAGCCGCTGGGCCGAAAGCCGCAAGCTCCGGGGGGACAGCAGGGTGTGCGGCAAGCCGGCCGCTACGCTCTCCCACTGGTCGATGGGACGGGCCTCGATGCTGTAATTTTTCAGCAAATAGACATAGCGGTCGTCGGCCACCATATCGATAAACGGATCGGCCGGGTCACTGTTGAGGGTCTGCCAGGCGGCGCCACGGACATGCCCCATGTGAATGCCCTCGCCACTTCTGGTGAGGAAGGTTTCGCCGGCCAGCTGCAGACGCCGGTGCTCGATTTGATCGGGGTTGGCGATGCGGTTAATCCGCTCGGGTGCATAAACATTGCTGATGTCATAAACCACCAGCTCGTGGTCGCTACCCACGCTGAAAATGACATAGGCGGCCGACATGTCGACGGCCTGCACCGCCCCGGTCAGCGGCATCGTAGCCAGGAATACCGGTGCCGTACCGTCGCGGGTTGTGTACAGACTGCCCAGGTACCGGTCTTGGTCCGGGTGGACCAGAACCATCAGGTCGGCGTAGCGGGCCATGATCTGGGCTTTGCCCTGCATCTGGCGCAATGACTCCAGCTCGACGAGCAGCTCGGAATTGCTGACCGTGTCGGAACCCTGCTGCGGTCCGGCAATCAAATTGGAAACGGCGACCGTCAACGGCCCGACGGTGTCTTGCGGCACCCGGAAACTGAGGGTGCGCGAATCGACCACGCTCACGTCGACCGCCGCCCGGCCGTTGATGGTCAACCGGGTCAGGGCATTCAGACCGGTGCCGCGAATGGCGGCGTGTTCACCCGCATTGAACAACAGATGATGGTCATCGGGGTAGAAGGCACCTGTCACCGGATTGAATTGGCCGATCGCTTCAATAATCGGATCCGCCACGTAGGTAAACCGGCCGGCCCGGAAGGCCTTCAGGAAACCGTTGGCCACGGAAACTCCCACCAGCCGGTTTTCGGCCGGTGCCCCGTCAAGGGCCGGCAGGATAAAGGCAATCTCGGTCGCGGTCTGACGGATGATCTGCTCCGGGGCGACCGGCAGGCCGCCGATCACAATCAGGCTGCTGTCGCTGAAATTTTCGCCCGTGACGAGGATTTCGTCCCCGCCGCGCCAGCTGCCGAAGACCGGCTGCACGGCCTTGATTTCGGGCTGGGCGCCTTCCTGGGCCACAAACCGGAAACTGTAGTCTTTTGCAAGGGACTGGCCGTGAATGTCGCGCAGGGCGGACGAGATCCTAACCCGATACAGCATCTGGTCCTCAAAGGGGACGGCCGGCCGGAAAATAAGACGGCTGCCCATGTTGTTGACCCGCGCGGAGACATACCCTTCCACGGCAATTCCCGACAAGGTGACTTCAACCAGGGAGTCCCCGAGCTCAGCCAGCTGCTGCGGATCGATGATGCGGTTGAACTGGATCTCCACCGGCTGGTCGACCGGCAACACGCCACGGGGTGCGGGGCTTTGCGCCACAATGGTTAACTGTTCGTTGACCAGCGTGTTCAGGGCGCCGCCCAGCTTTCCGATCTGGGCGCCGACTTCCAGGGGGTTTTCGGCGGCTTGATCGTTGACGTAGACAAAGGCCGTACCGGCATAAAGCGCTCCCCGCCCGAAAGCGATGGCATCGATGGCCCCGGTCACGGAGTAGTAGTTCTTGAGGGTTACGGGCTGGCGGAACTGGCCGTCCAGCCAGGCGCTGATGTCAAACAGCTGCAGATCCCCCTGTCCCGCGGCGACATACAGGGTTTGACCGTAGAGCATCATCCGGCCGGCATGAACGTCGCTATTGGGAATGAGGTATGAGAGGGAGAACTGGGCCACCGGCAGACTGGCATTGTTCGGCCGGATGGCATAAGCCGTCACCGTGCCCATATCCCCGCCCGCTGCCAGCAGCAGATTATCTCTGAGCAGGATGGATGCCGGCCGGATGTGCTGGCCGTTTAAATCAACCATTGCGACCCGGTTGCTGACGGCATAATCACCGGCCAGGAGATCGACCGCGATCACCTGTGATCGGTTCGGCAGCGCCACCCAGAGGTGTTCGCCCGCCAGGACCATTTCACCCGGTTCAGCCCCCAGACGATCAGCCGGCAGCACGGTCAATTCCCGCAGGTTGCGATCCGGCAGCAGCTGGTAGATGCTGATGCCCGCATCCGTCGAGATATACAGGATGCCGTCTTTAACGAGCACGGCATTTACCGCGCCGTCAAGGGGCTTGTCCGCCAGCAACAGCGGGTCGGCTGCCAGCGTGACATCCAGATGGTAGAAGCGCTCACCGCCCGCCAGGAAGAGATCCGGACCGTCCAGGGCGATGTCCTTAAATCCATCAGGCGGCAGGGTGACGTTGAGATGATACGGCTCGCGCTGGTCGGCCACTTCCTTGTAGATCAATTCCGGATGAACCGGATCGGAGATATCCGACAGGACCAGCTGCGCTTTGGCCGTGCGAAGCTCTCCCAGGAGGCGGCCCTGGCGGTCGACGGCCTCGTAGCCGCCGCCGGTTACGGCATAAAGGATCTGATCCCGCACGACGATGCCGGTTACCGGACTCGAGCTGTGGCCGTCCTGGGAAAGGTCGACGGCGCCGGTTTCGCGGTTGGCATAGAAATAGGCGGTCGCCAGGGTGCTGACCTCATCGGGAAACAGTTGACTTTCAACGGAGACATCCACATAGCCGAAGCTGCCGGCCGGTGCGCGCACCTCGAGTTCGTTGCCGTTTTTGAGCTTGAGGTCTCCGGCCGGGACCCCGCCGAATTTGACGATGACGTCATGGCTGAACCCGACGCCATACAGGGAAACGCGATTGCCGCCCTGGGGCGGTCCCATCATCGGATCGATATCCTGCAGGATGACCCGCGGCTGAATCACGATGGCACCGTTGAGCAGGCCCTGGATACCCGCCCGCCGCACGCTGACGGCCAGGGACGCTGTCCGGAGACTGATGTCGATTTGCGGCACGGCCAAACGAATCCGGCTATCGGTCACTTCCAGGATGCGGCTGCCGGCAATGATGGTTTCACCGACCTCGATTTCCAGCGCCTGGGGATCTTCTCCAAAACCGCGGCCCTGGATCAGAGCGGTTTCATCCGATCCGTCGCCATGGAAATAAGACCCGGCCGGTTCGCCGTCTATCAGCCGCAGCACCGCGTCGACCTGGGGCCTAACGCCGGCGCTGAACTGATATTCCTTTTCGACCGCGGCCAGCAGATGGTGGCCGTTTAAGGCCGTGAGGGCCGTATTGACGCTCAGGCGGGCAGGACCGGTATAGATCATGTCCTGCGCCAGGGTCAGGTCGATGTAGCCGCCGGCCAGGGTATTGATGCCGGTCAGGGTATAGCTGTCCGGGGACAGTCCCTGACCGCTGCCGTCGAGCAGGGTAACTCCGGTCCGCAACGCGGCCTCGTCCGTATTCATGAGCTGGTTAAGCTGAATTCTGATGGTTTCACCCGGCGTCAGGGTGGCACCGTAGTCAGGTGTTACGACCGTCACCGCCAGATCGGGGGTGGGCGTGTCGGAGACGCCCTGGGGATCGGCCATGAAAATGGCGCCCTGGTGGGGCACCAGCTCATTGGCGGATCCCTGGACCGACTGCCAGTAAACGGTGCGGTAGACGCCGCTTTCATCGGGCTGGAGAATCAGGTACTCATCACCCGAGGTGACGGCGATCTGTCCGTACTGCACGGCAAACGAGGCATCGGTCAAATCCCCGCTGAGCTGGCCGCGCTCGATGGGTTGGATCGTGTACTGCAGGTCCCCGCCGATATTTTCAAAAACCAGCAGATGAAGAACACCGTCGCGGTTGAGCAGCACAAAGAGGCGATCATCCTGCCATTCGATATCCACCGGTTCGCCCAGGATCTCGTCTTCCGCCAGGGCAATGGCGCTCATACCGGCCGGCGGATCCAGCTCCGGATCGGTCACATCGAAAAACCGGATAAAGCCGCCGCCCAGCTGGCTGGCAACCGACATGGCCAGCACACCCGCCGAGCGGTTTAAAGCGACATCGGTGGCTGTGTGCCCCGGCACGCCGAAATTGGCCAGGACATGCGGTTTGCTGTAATCGTGGATGTCCACCATGACCAGACCCAGGCTGCCGCTTGCCAGATAGGCGCTATACCCGTAAGTCACCAGACCGGTGACCGGTTCACCGATGGCAACCTGCGACAGGCGGATGGGACGATCCCAGATGGCAATGTCGTAAATTTCAAAGCCGGCCGGCATCAGGAAGCGGTTGTCCTTGGCGGGTTTGAGGCCGCCTTTGATCCCCACGAACAGGGTGTCGCCGCGGGTTTCGGCGGCGCCGATCACCATGGGCGGATAGTTGGGAAGGTCGATGCCGCGTCCGGCATCCATGGTGTAGGAGAAGCTTCCCACGGGCACTTCCTTGTCTCCCATTTCCAGGTAGACCTGGTAGAGATCGGGGGTCACAACGCCGGGCAGGATGAACCGGAACGTCTGCAGATCGACAACGTCATCGCCAAGATCAGAGACAAATATCCCGTCCGACACTTCCTCGGTGCGAATTTCATGGCCGTGGCGCGAGCGCATGATCACCTTGGCGCCCGGCAGAATGGCCGGCTGACCGGCCTTGATGGTCATGTAGCGGCCGCCCTTGATGGCGCCGGATTCCGGTGCCATTTCAAAACGAACCTGATCGAGCGCCTCGCCGATGACGACGGCGCCCGGAAAACCGGCGACGAGCTCCTGATCCACCACGCGCAGGTGATGTTCGCCGGCGTCCAGCGGCAGCAGCTCCACGCTGCCGGCCGGCAGCCGCAGGGTTTGTTCGTCGATCCACTCCGGCGTTAACTGATAGTGGTCCAGGTAGACCTTCAGGGCGGCATCGTTTCTGAAGCCGTCGCCGCTGATGATGATCTCCCGGTTGTCGCCGCGATGGAAGGCACCGCCCTGCACCCCGCTGATCGAGGGCCGCACGGCACCGGCCGCGGCGGCTTTGACACGGCCGGCAAAGGCCACCCACAGGCCGCCGCTGCGCAGGTTGCGGGCGTCGTCAATGCGGACCTCATATTCAATGCCGGGTTGGGCGGTAAAATCGACGGCAAAGCGGTCGGAGGTCCCGTCAACCGGATCGACGGCCGTGACCGCGGCGCTGACCGGCTCCCCGCTGTCAAAGCGGGTCACGCTGACGGCGCCCGCCTGCTGCAGGGATTCGGCGGTGACGTACTCGTTGAATGTCACCTGATAGGTTTCGTTGTCTGCCAGGTAACCGCCTTCATCCACCGAAGCGGCGACGACAAAGGCACCGGGCAGATCAAACACGGACAGGCCGCTGCCGCTGGAGACCGTGATCAGGCGGTCCTTGAAAAAATCCAGGGCCTCGATGGACTCCGCATTGCCGGCCGAGACGATTTCAGGCGCCAGGGGATCCGCCAGATCCACCACGATCACCCCGCCCCCGGCGGCCGCTAAAAAGAGCAGATTGGCCATCCGCCTGAGACGCACCACCGGCCCGATATTGCTTTGCAGCTTTTTGTCCGGTTTGAAGACGGTCCGGGTTTCCGGCCGTTCGCGGTGCAGGATTTCGATGCCGTCACTTCCCAGGGCGGCGATGAGGTAATCCCCGTAGGTCACCAGATCGCGCACATTGTTGTCAAAGGTATATTCACGCGTGAGCACACGGTCGTACAGATGGATTCCCCTGACCGTATCGCCCGTGCCGTCCTTGGGCTTGTAGCCGCTCAGCTCGCGGGTGTTGGGGCAGGGAATCCAGGCATAGCCGTAACGTTTGCCGCCGGCGTAGAGCCAGTCTCCCTCGATCATCACCGCGTTGCCGCCGGTGACGGGATTGCCGAAGGCGTCTTCCAGGGTGCCGATGTGGACCGGATCGGCGGCAGCCAGATAGTTGATCCCCTCGATGCTGCCCGCCGCCGGATCCAGGCCGGCCTTGCCGACGCAGGGAACCGGTGACTGGGGCGGTTCTGCGGTAACGTCGTGGGCCTGGGCCGCAAAGGCCACATAACCCAGTTTGGCCACATCACCGACCTGCTCGGAAGAGGCCTGGTCCAGGACCTGGGAGAGGAACTGCAGTCCGTTTTGTTCGTCCAGATTCAAGCGGGCGACACCGCCGTTGCCGCCGGCCACGTACAGGCGCTTGCGGACCACGCCGTCTTCCACTTCTTCGACGGGCAGCACCCGCACCGAGTCAAGGGCAGTGGCCATGAAGGTGCCTTCAAGCTCCTCCAGCCGGGCACTATCGGCCGGCGAGAGCGAATTGTCCATCAGCTGTTTTTCCAAAAGCTTGTTATATTCGATCACCCGTCTGATCAGCGCGCGTCCCCGCTCACCGCTGGGCAGGGTTGAGACGCCCCCCACCAGCAGGGGCTGGGTCGGATTCTGGACATCGAAGGCGGCGGCGCGGGTATTCTCGGTGAAGGTTTGGTCTTCCAAGGTCTGAAAGTCCTGTCCTTCGTAAAAATATCCGCCGTTGGTAATCGCCACGCCCGTTTCCTGATCCACATGCACATCCGAGGGAAAGAGACCGGCACTCTGGCTGGCAATCCACTTCAAGCCGTAGCCGAAGCCGGCCTCTGCCAGAAGGCTGGTCCGGTTGTCATAGCGGTCTTCGCCGTGGACGTCATTGCGACCCACACGGCCGCCGCGGGTGACGATCTGCATCCGCTCGGTGGAAAAAATCCGGATGCTGGCCACCGGCACGTCACCGACGCGGACCTTGAGCCCCTCCATGACGGTATTGCCGGGCTCAAATCCGCGGCCGTAAATCGTGACCGTTGTGCCGCCCGTCACCGGTCCCCAGGCGGGCTCCAGACGCTCAAATTCGATGGGGGCATCCACCACGAGGCCCCCGGCGAGGGAGGCCGCCTGCCACACGCCTGCCTTTTCAACCAGAATCGTGACGTCATACTGGCCGGCCCGGGCGATGGCCGGGACGCGGGCATAAATAATGGCCAGGCGCTCATCGTCGGCTTCGGACACAATGTCCGTCACCTCGGCTGCCAGATCGCCGACATAAACCTTGACCCGTGCGGTATCCGTGGGGATCCCCAGACCCGAAACGGTGACTTCCTGGCTGCGGTTTTGCGGGATGCGGCGCGGCACCACGGCCTCGACCCGAATGGTGTCGGGTCGGTCACCGCGGAAGGTCAATTCATAGAGCTGATCGCTAATGAGGCGGTAGAGGACGATGTGAACATCCTCGGTCACCCGTTTAACGGATTCGATGCCGGCCCGGGCGACGACCGTGATGTGGTCGCCCACGGCCAGTCCGTGGCCGGGCAACAGTGTCAGGATGGCATCGTTGTTGACAATCTCGACTTCGATCGACAGCGGTTCAGCCAGCGGGTCTAAAACGGCAAAGCGGTTGAGGTTGTCCGGCCACTGGTCGATGGCCTTGCTGAAGCGCAGCCAGATGGTGAGTCTGCCTTCGGCGTCCAGGTCGAGAATGCCGTTTTGCGGGTCGAGTCGGAAGACTTTGAGGACCACATCCGGCGTCACCTGGACCACCGAGCCGCCGGGACTGGCAATCCCGGCACTGATGGCGGCATAATTCCCCGCCAGGACCGCCTCCAGGGAATTGCCGGCAAAGGCTTCCATGCCGCGGGTGACGACCGGTGCAAACGGGTCGGTGACATCCACGGTGGTAATGCCCCGGGTTCCCTGGGCCAGATAAACGATGCGGCCGTTGACATCCACGTCATGGACATGGCCGACCGTGTTGACCCGTGAAATGATTGTCGGATGATAGGGGTCGGAGATATCCACGATTACCAGCCCGGCATCGCCGGCCGCCAGATAAGCGGTCGTCCCGTCAACGGCAATGCGGCTGGCCGCCACTTCAGCCCGGCCCAGAATCCGGAAGCCCCCGGTGGGGCTGTGCGCCACCATGTAAAAGGCGCCGGAAGCCGGATCGTCTTCATCCAGCAGTCGGTTGCTGCCGATGTCATAATGACCCGAAGCCACGGCATAAAGCTCAGGTTCCCCGGCCTGCACCGGCACCCGGACCACATCCAGGGCGGCGTGTTGATCGGGAAGGGTCAGGTGGCTGGTCAGGTAAGCCTTGGTCTGGAGAAAAATATCCACCAGGCCCACGCCGCGCTCCGCCATGGCCACCAGGGCCCGGCTGTTGGCGGCATCCACGCCGCGGGCAAATTCGGCATGCAGGGGCAGTGACGCGATGACCGTGGTGTTGGTCATATCCAGGGCGTCGAATCCGATCACGAAAAGGCGGGCGCTGTCCGGCTGACCCGGTTTGGCGCCGGTGACCACCACGCGATCGACGCCGCGCTCGAAATAGGTATCCACCCCCAGGGCGACATAGCCCGACGGCAGCGGCACCCGCGCCAGGATCCGGTCATCCAGATCATCGCCGTTAAGGTCGATCGGGCGGCGCAGGTCGTCCGGGTTGAGCGGGTTATCGGCGTTGGCGGTGTAGGTCGAAGCGTCCACGTTGTAAATAAAGACACCCTCATGGCCGGCGGCGGCCACCAGGTACACCCCGGTGGGATCCAGAACCAGATCATAAATTCGGCTTTGCCCGCCTTTAATAATGGACTGCACGGGCTGCTGATAGTTATAGGCCCCCGCCAGGGTTTGCGTCTGACCGTTATCCAGTGTAACGGTGACATCCGCCGCCCCGATCCGTCCGGCGGGCGTGACCACCGCCAGGGTTTCGGAGTCGATGACGCGGATATCTTCATCTTTGACAGGGATTCCGCCAAAGCTCACCTGGACCCGCAACAGACCCGGACGGAAACCCATACCGGCAATGGTGACCCGGGTTCCGCCATTGACCGAGCCCTGGCCCGGCGTGACGGAGATAAGGTGCAACGGCTCCACGTATTGCAGGGCGCCGCTGAGTTCGGCACGGCCGCCGTTCTGGTTGACAACCTCCAGAATGGCCGGGCCGGCGGCGTTGGCCGGGGCCTCGATGACATAGCGCGTCTCGTCGGCGGATATCGATTCACGGGTGCTTTCGGGGGCGTTGAGGCCCGCCAGGAAAAACAGCGGTTCGCTGCCGTGGCGCAGCGTTACGGCAAATGCCCCGCCCGTGGTATTGATGATGCCCGGCTCAATCGCCAGGATTTCGGGCGGCGGTTGATCATCGAAAGCGGTCTTAAAGCGGATGACGTGATCGAACAGCCCGCTGGTGCGGCGGCTGCCCAACTCTGATTTCAGCACGATCCGGTAGGCGGCATCCGGGCTCAAATCGGCGGTGGGGGTCAAGATCAGCCGCTGCGTATTTTGATCATCGATCGCCAGGTCATAGGAAACCGGCTGTCCCTGCTCGGTGCCGTCATCCAGCTCCCACGCCAGGTACGGCTGCAGATAATCCTCTAGGGTATCGCCCTGCGGGACCTCGATCGCCCGGTTGAACGTCAGCACCGCCGCGCTGTCGGTGGCCACCCCGCCGGCGCCGGCGGCCGGTTCGGAGTTCACCAGATCCAGCGTCAGGGTGTCGATCATGATCAGGCGCTTTTTGGATGCCAGCAGCAAAATCCCGTCATCCGTCAAGAGCGAGCTCAACAGCTTCTCATCTTTATCGATGGGCAGTCTCACTTTGAGGGCATCGATCAGGGTGATCTGCTGTGGTCGGCTGGTATCGAAAAGCGACAGGTAGGCCGAGCGCTTTAAAATGGAATTGAGGTTTTTCTCGACATGTTCCGCGTTGGTGCCGCCCACCGTGTTGTGGGCGAAAAGATCGACCAACTTGCCCGGCAGCGAAAAGCCCCGGGACTCATAGCGGCCCAGGGACCGGATATGATTGGGTGTTGCCAGATCATACAGTCCGAAGTTAAGGCTCTGGCCGGATGAATGGGCCAGAACGGGCTGCGTGTGCATGATCTCGCTGAATCCGCCCAGGTCGTCGTAGCCCAGCTGCGGCGTGGTCGGCCTGCTGATATCAAATGTAAACCAGCCGCCGCCCTGGCGCGCGACATGCAGGCTATGGCCGACGACGTTGACGGATACCGGTTTCAGTGAATATTCTTCGCCAGCGGCGCGGCCTTTTTTGAGGATACGAATCACCGAGGGCTTCAGGGGGTCGGAGAGACTGATGACTGCCACCCCATCGTCCGGGCTGGCCGCAAACAGCAGATTGTCTTTCAACGCCAGGGAAACCGGAACCGATTCAAAGTTCAGCGGCAGGCTGTAGAGAATATCGCGATCTTTGCCTTCGGGCTGTTCCGTACCGCCTTCACCCGGCAGGCGATCAGCACGGTCGTACACCAGAATCACTTTCTGGTCTTCGTAGGGCGTCTCAATGTAGGGGAAGTGGTATCCTTCAGCCGCAACGTAAAGCTGGCCTGGCGACAGCACCATGGTCACGGGCACCAGGTCCTGGGGCAGGTTAAAATAGCCCAGACCGTGCATGGGTGCGGCGTTTTCCAGGGCGTCCCGCTCGTAGTGGACCAGTGAAATCCAGCCCGCTGCAAAATAGTGCTGGAAGAAATCCGCATCCGTGGCTTTTGGGGGGGATACATCGTCGGCCAGCACGCCCTCGCCCAGCACGTAGACCAGTCCCAGGGATACATCGGAAACCGTATCCACGATGTAGCCCGGCGGGAGTTTGAGGGCATCCGGCACGTATCCGGGGCCAGTGGGATTCAGGTAACTGTCAATTTCACCCTTGGTGAACGGCGTTTCCGGCTGCAGGCGGCGATTCTCCTGCAGACGGCCGTAGAACAGTCCGTTGGGCAGCAGAAACCGGCGTCCCTGATCGTCGCTGATATCCAGATCCACAAACCCGCGGAATGACTCGCCGAAATCGGGCACCACCCAGCTCATTTTTTCGGAGCTGTAAAGGGACAGGCGATCGTTGTCGACCGCGGTTGTGATCACCGTCTCGGGCCGGCCGCTCTTGTAGGCGCGCAGCACGATTCCGTCATGGAAACCGTAGCCGACCACCTCGACCCGATCGCCCTGGCCGGCCTGGGAGACGCGCACCACGGCCGGATTGATGAAGGATATCTGCAACATGTCGACATAGGTAAAGGCTCCCAGGACCACGTCCGAGAGACCCTCTTGATTGATGACTTCCACGGCGGCCGGACCGGCATAGTTGGGCACCGTGCGCGCTTCGATGCGGTCGTAGGCTTCACCGGACGACGCGGCGGTGATCACCTGGTCGATCACCAGGCGCTGCCCGCCCAGATAGAGGGCCGGATTCTCACCGAAGTGGAGTCCGGTGACCACCACGGCCGTATTGCCGTCGATGCCGCCGGTGGCCGGCACGATGGCCTGGATATCCGGTGCGGTCGAACCGCTGGCGGGCGTGGTGGCAAAACCGAAGGTGTAATCGGCTTTGAGCGGCAGTCCCGTCAGGGGTGCCAGACCCTGGGCGACCGTTACGAAATACTGCATGTTGGCCAGGAGTTCCTCGCCCGGCAGGAGCGTAATTTCAACAAAGCGCCGCGCCGGCTCCCCGTCGCGCATGGCAAAGGCCACATCAAACAGGGCGCTGACATCTTCACCCAAAAACGGGTCCATGACGTTGACGCGCACGAATGCGCCCAGATCCGTGTCGGCCGGCAGAACGGCCGAAAGCTCAACCGAGATTTTTTCCAGAGCGGTGGCCACATTGCTCTCGGCCGTGGCGGGCGTGTGTGCCAGCACGCTCAAGGCCCCGAATTCGATGCGATCCAATCCCTGCATTCCAGCGGCGACCTGCAGCGCCCCGCGGGCCACGATCAGGCCGCGCGCGGCGAAATCAACTGCGCCGGCCCGGCGGTGAATCACGGCCGGTACCGTGGCGTCTTCAAGCGGCGTGTCCAGGCTGCCGAGATCGACGATCTCCACCACCGATTGGGCGGGCTTGTCCTCCTGGTCGGAGTAATGGACCGTCACATAGGCCTTGCCGCCGGCCACAAATGCGTCGTAGACCCCGTCGGGCACCAGATCGGCACGGGCGGGCCGCAGGTCTAGATTGCGCTCCAATTTGGGGTTGTACGGATCGCTGATATTAAAGATGTTCAATTGGGAAATCTGCCCGTCGCCTGCCATATCCGTCACGTAAACCCGTGTGCCCTCGATAAACAGACGGTTGGCCACACCCAGGGTGTCTCTGGAGGCAACGATCGGCATGGTGGGATCTTTGAGATCGGCAATCACGATGCCTTCATGGGATGCGGCAATCACGGCAAAATGATCGAAGACGGCCACATCGCGCGTGAATCCGTTGGGTTTGATATAGCCCACGTGATACGGGGCCGCCAGTTCGCTGATGTCCACCACCTGGACTCCGCCGTTGCCGTTGGCCGCCAGGACGAGGTCGTCTTTGCGGGCCACCCCGTATACATCCGGGTAGGGCATGTCCACCCGGCCCGTCAACAGGTAGGGCAGGCCGAATTGCTCATCCCCGTTGCGGACGGTATAGATCAGCAGCTCGCCGCTCTCATTTTCCAGATAAACGCCGCCGGTCTCCGGATTTTCCTCAATTCCGAACTGCATGGCGGCGGCGAATTCGCTGGTCTTGAGATCTGCGCCGGCGGTTGGGATTTGCCCCGATTTGGCCGCCAGCACGAAATCGGCGTCGGCGTAAAGCTCGCTGATGGTGCCCAAAAACATCTCGGAGGCGCCGGCCATCAGCTCGGAAAAAACATAATGGTCGCCGTCGGCCCCCTGGGCTTCGTTGGTATCATCGGCAATGAACAGGCCCGTGCGCGGGGTAAACTGCGGCTCGAATTCGGGGATGGTCAAGTTGCCGATCTCCGGCTCCAGCCGCATGGGATCCTGGGTGGACCAGGCCGCAACCAGCGCCCCGGTGCGGTCTTCGCCCCTGAACTGATCGACGGCGGTAAAGTAGACACTTTTGGAGGCGCCGAAATCCTCCGGCGCCGGCAGCAGAAATCGTCTTGCGCTGACGGGCAACCCGATTTCATGGGTGGTTTCCCGGCTGACCGTGTGATTGGGGGTCACAATCCGGGCCACGGTGCGCACCCGCTCGTTTCTTTCAGCCGTGCGGCGCAGGATGTCGCCATCCACAAAATCGGCCCAATAAATGTAATAGTGGTTGTCCGGCTCGCTGGCCGGCGTGTTGTCGCCGTCCTGGCGGGCATCGTTTCGGAAAAGCTCGATCTCATTATCATGCAGGGGAAGCCATTCGCCGCTGTCGGCCGCCTGATATTCCTTGATAAACCGCATGTAAACCCGGCGATCGTCCTCCACCCCGATATCGGCCACCCCCACCACGGGGCGGATCGATCGGCCGGCCGTCAGGATATCCTTGTCTATGGGCGCCAGCACCGAAAGCTTGGGCGCGACGGTGTCTTCTATTTGGCCCACCCGCACGGTTTGGGAGCGGCCCGCCTGGCCGAGCACATCATAGGCGACGGCATATATCACGAACCCCTGCGCACCATCCGGCGGATTGATCAGGGCGCGATAGACATGCTCCTGGGCCGCCGATCCGGTCAGCTCCGACCAGGAGCTGTAGGCGGTCTGAACCGGAATTTCATTGACATAAAAAACCACCCGGTCGATCCCGCTGACGCCAAGGTCATCGACGGCTTCCACAAACACTTCGATATCCTGCCCTTCGATGATGACGGATTCATCGTTGTCGGGCTTGATAATGTCGGCCGTGGGCGGCTGGTCGGCCAATATCGTCAATCCGCGGGCGGCCGACAGCTGTGACGTGTACCCGTCCACGTCGACGGCCTCGGCCTTGAAGCGGATCCTCTGACCCACGTGTCCCGTCGGTACGGTGATGTGGAACTGGAAGGGGGCGGCTTCGTCCCGTCCGACTTTTTCGTATTCGGCCGCATCATCCTCCCCGCCGACCGCGCGGTAGAGGCTGGCCGCGTCGACGCCGGCCTCGCGGTCGCTGGCGACAACATGCACCACGATGCCGCGGCCTTCGGTGATTTCCGCCAGACCATTGCCCAGGTTAAACCCCCGGGAATCCAGGATCTGGATCTGTTCGACCTGGGGCGGCTGGTTGCGCACCAGGGTCACGGGGCGGCTGGTTTCGCTGTGGTTGCCGGCACCGTCGGTGGCGACAAAATTCATCTGCAGGGCCAACTGGTCGACCCCTTCAGCCCCGGCTCCCAGGTAATCGGCCAGCGACTTAACGGCGAGGGTGCCGATAAACGGCGGCTCCAGGAGCAGGCGCTGGGACACCTCTTCGGACGCCGCAAACTGGCCGTCGGCGTCCTTGTCGGCCAGCAACGCCACCCGGACCGTACTGACGCGCACATTGTCGGTGACTTCGGCGGCAAACCGCAAGGTCCGCTTTTCCACCACTGTGGCCCCGTCAACCGGCGGTGCCATGACGACGATCTCGGGCGCCGCCTCGTCCTTTCTGACGTGCACGATAGTGGGCGTCGGGGTTGACACGGAGCGGGCATCGCCCCCGAGGCGGATTTCAGTGGTGCTGGCCGTCAGGCTGAGATCCTTACCGGCCTGACCGTAGGGAATCTCAACCAGGAATTCGTAGGGGAACCGGGTGTCCGTAAAGGAGCGGTCGCCATTCAACAGGCCCGCCACGTTCAGAACGACGCGATCGATCCCCACGTCATCGACGGCGTTGACCTGAACCAGCAAATAATCCCCTTCAATAATTTCGGACTCGTTGGGCGGCAGACCGATGGCCACGGCCGGCGGCTGATCTTCGACAATTTCCAGTTGAATGTCTTCCGTGGCCCGATGCTGGTCCAAATCACCGAATTTGGCGCCGTAGCTGTCGATGGCTTCCACGTGCAGCTGGAGCGTATTCTGGGCGGGGTCCGTAAAATCAAAGGCCGGGACCGTCACCTGAAACTGGTAGGGCGGTTGCCGCAGGAGAATATTGTAGACCTCCGCATTCCCGCTGCCGTGGGTGGCGGTCAGGCGCAGGGAGTCGATGCCCACATCGTCAAAGCTGTTGACATTGACGACCAGGGCGCTTTCTTCGACGATCCGGCCGCCGTTGATGGGGGAGACAATGTCCACCACGGGCCGTTCATCGACCCGCACGGGGAAACTGACTTCGCGGGTGCGGTCGTTGCCCGACGCATCCCGCGCCACGACCTTAATCCACACGTCATACAGCACGTCGCCCGAGAGGGACAGATCGGGGATCTGCGGTCCGATTTCGTGGATGCGGTCTACGTGGATCAACTGTCTGTACTCCGGGGTGTCGATATTGACCGTGGTCACCGGCTCGAAGTCGCGGGCTTCGACGGCCTGTACAAACCGGATGGGCTCGCCGTAAGGGCCGGGGCGATAGGTGCCGCCGGCCTCGCGGGCGCCATAGGCCACATAGGCCTCGAGCTGCGCCACCTTGACGTTGTCATAGGCCCGGAATCCCAGGGTAAAGTCGGAAGCTTCCGTGGGACCGTAGCCCGGCTGCGGGCCGGTGATGGCCACTTCGGGATTGATTTCGTCCGCCGCGCCCAGGAACGTGATCTCATGGCGGTCGATGGCATTGTCGGAATCCTTGACCAGCGCCATCAGAGTGACCGGCTCATTGAAGCGGATCAGTCCCGAGGGCACCTCCATGGTGTAGGCCAGCTGTTTGGCATAGGGGCTGTTGACCCGGCCGTAGTCATCGGCCAGGGCGACGGAATAATTCTGTTCGATGCCGTCGTACATGGCGGCAAAGGCCTGTTCGACGGCACCGTAGCCGCCGATGGCATTTTTCTGGTTGATGGCATCTTCGATATCTTCGACTTGCAGCTTGTTGCCATTGGCATAAATCTCGATCCGATTTTTGCTGAGGATGCGGTCGTCGGTGGCCACCACGCCAACCTTGATGCGGAAGGTGCCTGCGACAATGTATTGATCCTGGGCGGGGGAGGTGACCCGGATCTGGGGCGCCATGTTGGTCAAGGGGTGGACCAGGAAGGTGCGCTTGGTTTGATGGCCGTAGTTATCGGTGATCGCCGCTTCGTACTGGGTGGGTTCCGCCTGGTCAAAGGTGACTTCGCGGCCGACATCCGCTGCGGTAACCGGCGGTTTCGGGCAGGTCGTTCCAAAACCCTTGTGATATAGCTGGACGCGGTTTCCGGCCCGGTCCAGCCGATAGATGGTATAGTGATTGAGCCCGGAATCGTCCGCCAGGGATACGTCCAGCCTGAATTGTTCGCCGATGCGGACCCAGAATTCGCCGTAATTGACCCGCTCGGGGGTATCCAGCACTTTGCGGTATTTTCCGTTTACCTTGTAGGAGGAAAACGCGCGCAGGGTCAGCTGGGGGGGCTCGTTGGCGGCGATGGGAAAGGCCAGGGATTTCGTTTGGGCGGCACCGCTCATATCCTCGGCCTCCAGCAGGAGATCGAGCTCGCCCCCGGTGTAACTCAGCGGCACCTGGTAGGGGATTTTATAATCCTGGCGGCCATATGTGCCGCCAAATTCCCGTATCAGGTCGCCGTTTTCAAACAGCTTCAGCGTGGCAAACCCCTGCGAGTTGTCCTCGACCTCGACCTTCAGGGTGATTTGCTGCATGGGCACCAGGTTGATGCCGTTGGCCGGCGACAGGACCGTTACCGCGGGCGGCGCTTCATCGGGCACGGCCTTGCGTTGGGAGAGAACCGCCAGGGATTGCGGACCGCGGTCTTGCGAGAAGCGGTCAATGCCGTGGGCCAGGATCCGGAGATGATCGATATCAAAATGCGCAGGCACCGGAACCTTGGTACCGCGCTGACCCGTTTTAGCCCCCCCCAAAGTTCTCATTGGGTGGGCGGCCACCAGGGCGATGCGGTTTTCGTTGGATGCATCGATGACAAAGACGGAGATCAGGGCTTCATTCTGCGTCAATCCGCGGGTGCCGCGCTCGGCCTGGTAGTTGGCAAAGCGGCTCAGATTGCGTGAATCAATGCGGATGGCCTGCAAATAGGTCTCGACCGGCGTTGCGGTTGCATCCAACACTTCGGGAATAATCTCCACGAATGTGATATCGGATGATGCGCTGAAGTTAATCAGCTCATTCAGGTTAACCCCTTCGGCGGCCGTGATTTGCCGCTTCTCCGTCAGGGCCTCGCATTCATCGTCATGGAAGGTGGTGATGTGATAGGTTACCGTGTGGTCGGGGCCGAAATCGATTCTGAGATGATTGTCGCCGTCCACCGGCCGGGTGGGGGCGGGCCAGACGGTGAGCCGGCCGTCGGCGGCCTGGATGTACGGATTGCCCTTAACGAGCAGGCGTCCCGGGAGCGGATCGGCCTCGGGATAGTTGAGGGTCACATAGGGACGGGCTGTGCTAAATTCATCGTTCTCCATAAACACGTGGCCGGAAGGATCACGGCTGCCGGTCGCGCCGAGATCTTTCAAAGACGTATACACCGGAAAATAGCGCAAAGGCGCCTGCTGGGTGACGTAATCATCCTCAATCCGGATGGTTTGAAATGCCAGGCTGCCTTTAACCAGGTCTTCGGCGGGTATCGGGTCCACTACGGAAAGGCGCGGCGGCTGGTCTTTTTTAACGTGGACGATTCTGACTTCACGGGCCTGGTTGCCGTAGGCATCCTGCGCTTCAGCCACCAGGGCAAATTGGTTGCGGGCTTCATCCAGGGGATCATAGGCCGACAAATCGATGTCGAGTCCGCCGGTCCCGACAAACGTGGTATTCAGCCCGCTTTCCTCTTTCAGGAGCTTGATCGGTTGATCATCGATGTAAACCCTGTAGGCGCTCAGGGAAATATCATCGGAGAACTGGACGTTGGCCGTCAGGGGCTGCCCTTCAAACACCTTTTCGGGCGGCTTGAGAATCCGGATTTCCGGCGCCTGCTCATCGCCGAGGATGGTAATATCGATGCCGGGTGTGGGGGTTGTGTTGATCCCGTGATCCGGCGCCTTGACGATAAACGTGAAGGTTTGACCGACATGGTCCAGATAGGAAAGGGGCAGGTTGATGCGGGCTTTGAAATCCATGTAGAAGCGCTGACCCACGATCACCGAGCCGAAGGATTGGGGATTGGCGACGCGGATCGTTTCCACCCGGTCATTGCGTGAGAAAGCGGACCAGCTAAATATCGTTTCGACCCCGTCGCCGTCCACCAGAACCGGGACAAGATCACCGATGTAGATATTGTCGTCGCCTTTGCCTTCGACCTTAAATGACGTCCCGGGGGTCATGCTGAAGGGGCCGTCCGGCCGATCCAGGCTGATTCTGGGTGCCTCCAGGTCATCCAGAATCTCCATGTCAAGCAGTTCCTCGGCCGTCAGGCCCCCGTCATCCGTCGCGCGAACACCTATTTCCAGCGGAGCTTCAGCACCCTCGGGGCGGTGCGGAATCCGCATTCCGGCCGAAAGATAGCGCCCCCCTGACTGGGCCGCTGCGATGGCGGCGGAATTAAATGTTTTGGAAAAAAGGGTCTGATCGCCCTGCTCGATGAAGAACACGGCCGAGACCGCCTGGCGGTTGTCGGTGACCGAGGCCGTCAGGGTAAACTGTTCACCTTCAACCAGCCGCGAGCCCTGGGCCGGATTGCGGATTGAAATTTCGGGCGGCTCGTCACTGACAAGAAAATAGCGCCAATTTGTGCGTGATTCGTTGCCGAAAACATCTCTGGCCACCAGGGTGATCAACAATTCGTCACCAGACCCGGGCAGATCATAGGCGAAATGCCCGTTTGCGCTGCGACCGTCGAGATTGACGGCATAAATGGGGCTGTCGGCCACGAGCAGCTCTAATGCGTCCAGCGGCGATTCATCGACGGCCTTCCAGCGGATGGCTACCTGTTCGCCGTGGAAAAGGGAGGACCCCTGGATGGGCTGGCTGATGCCCGCCAGGGGAGCGGCGGTGTCGGCCGCCAGCTGGATTTCAAAATTAAAGGGACCGGCCGCATCCGACCGCCGGCCGCGGTTGTCAATGGCCGCAATGGCGGCTCTGACCGTATGGGAATCATTGGTAAGGCCCAGCGCCGCAAGATCCAGCGCAAACGTCGCCTGGACATTGGTTCCCGGGAAGTTCAAAGGCTTGATTTCAGAAAGCGCACTGGTTGGCGCGCCATCCACGTAATAGGCAACCTCCAGGGTTGCGACGCCCAGATCGTCTCTGGCCTGAATATCCAGGGTTACCTGGTCCCGGGCAAAATAACGCTCCCGGTCGCTGCCCACCTGAACAATGCAGGGGGCCTGGTCCGGGCCGACGGCGATCACCATGGCAGCCGTGGATGAATTGCCCGTGCGGTCGGTGGCCGTAACCTCCACCGGGTACCGATCATGCTCAAGGCCGGCCGTTTGGGAAAAGAGTGGGACGCGGACCAGCTTCAAAGCGGAAAAAGCACGCAGCGCGCCCGGTATCTGCTGGGGCGCAAACGCATCCCCGGTCAGCACGTGCTCCGGGTTGCCGGTGAGAACATATTGGCTGCCCTGCTGTTCGATACCTCTGAGCTCGAGGCGATTGACTTCCACGTTGTCATAGCCGGCGATCTTGACCACGATTTCGCTCTCTTCGATGACCTCGGCCAGGGGATCACCACCCTCGGTGGCGGTAATTTCCGGGGAGACGATATTGACCACCGGCGGCTGTTCGTCTTGGCCCAGGGTGACAAAGACATTCGCGCTGCGGGTTTCCTGGTTGCGGCTGTCCACGGCAACGGCAAATATTTTAAGGGATTGCTCGACCGTCAATCCCTCGATGGTTTCGTATTGATAATTAAACGGAAACCTTGTGTCCGAGCCTGTCAGGCGGTCTGCCACATAAAAATCCACCCGCTGAACTTTGATGTCATCGGTGGCATCGGCCCGGATTTCAATGGGCAGTCCGGCCACAAAATGGGCGCCGTCCACCGGATGGGAAACCGCCACGCCGGGGGCTTGATCCGCTTTGACCGGAAGCTTGAGCTCCTCCGTCTTCGATACCAGTCCGTGAAAATCGACGGCCTCTAGATGAAAACGCAGGGTTGTCCCCAGCATCTCTTCAACCACGGGGATCTCAAATGTGTGGGTGGCTTTCTGAACGCCGAAGCTGCCTGAAAATCGCCCTTCTTTGTCTTCGTAGCGGAAGATATCCACCGCCTCCCCGTTCAGATAAAGCGCCAGATTCAGGCCGATGCTGAGCGTGTCATCCGCCATTTCGGCCCCGATCCGAACGGTCTGCCCGACGCTGGCCGACGCCCCGGCCACCGGGGCGGTGATCGCCACCGCCGGGGGACTGTTTTCGATGATGCGGATCAAACGGCCCTCGGTACTGCCCGTGCCGCCGCTGCTGGTATGGGTGACCGCATATGCGGCGCGGCTGGTTTCGGCCGTCGATGTGGCGTCCACGATGCCGTCAAAGCGCCAGATCTCAAAGGTGGCTGTTTGTCCCGGACCGGTGGCGCGCTCCTCGTAACGGGGGAAATAGCTCTCCCCTAAAAGCTTGCCGTCCAGATAAAATTCGACGTAGGAAATACCGCTGCCGGAAAATGTGTCTGCCACCTCCAGCGCCCCCTGGTAGCGGATCGGGCTGCCCTCGACAAACCGCTGCATGGCGATGGGCGCCTCCATCTGAACAGCGGGAACCTGAACCTGCAGGTCAGCCAGAACCTTGACCGGTTTATCCGGCGTCGCATGCTGCTGACCGGCCGTATCCAGGGCGACGGCGCGGAATTTAAGGGTTTGGTTAATCAGCGTTTCGGGTATCTCCATGCTGAGTTCGTAAGGCGGATTCTGACGCACGCCGATCTCGCTGCCGTCCATTAGAAAACGGACTTCGGCCACACCCACATCATCGGTCGCCGCCGCACTCAAATTCAGGGAGTTGCCCGCTTTTACCCGGGACGGGAGATCGAGCTTGAGCTCCGGTATGGCATCCAGGGCCACCACCGGAACATCGGCCAGGATATCGGGCTGGTGTTTCAAGCGTACGGTCAGCTGAACCGGTGTGGAGCCGGGGACAATGGCTTTGGCCAGGACTCCCTTGCTTTGATCGATATCGACAATACCGGCGGCGCTGTCTGCGAGCAGGAATTCAAGCGAGAACTGCGAGCTGATCTCGGACCGGCTGCCGTCATCGAACACGCCGACGACTTTGGGCCAGGGAAAACGCGCGTTCAGCCGCTCGAGCACCCACTGCCCCAGCTCATTTAATCCGTCAACGTTGAGCGACGTGAGATACTTGCTCAAATCGACTTCCACCGGAATGTCGACCGGATCCAGATCGGGGTAGCTCACCGTAATCGTAACACTTTCGCCGGCGGTTTCGGCCAGGGGATAGACAATGCCGCCGCTGGTAACGGCAATCAGATCCGGGTGGGAGGAGGCATAGCCGGCAGCGGTGCCAAGCCCGGGCAATGGGGTTTGACCCCTGAACTGAAAATCCACCGAAGGCGTCAGGGTGGCGGTCTCCAGCAGGTTCGTAAAAATAATCCGGGAAGGCTGCACCTGGAGGTTCGAAGCCTTTTCCACCACATCTTTGCCGGTAAAGGAAATTTTGGACAGTGAGCTCTGGTTGCCCGACGCGTCGACGGCGACGATGTCCACCAGCACGACGCCGTCGTGAGCAATGGCGGCCGCACTTAGATTTGAGGTTACCGCCACGGCCAGCTCGAAGCGATCCTGATCGTTGCGAACGGGATAAATCCGTTGCATGCCGCTGGTTGCGCCAAAGGCCTGCTCCCGGGCCCGGTCAACAACCCCTCCGGCGGCGCGCAGATCGGAAGCCCTCAGACCGGTGGCGTCAAATCCCACATAGCGGATGTCGACATCGTCCTGGGCTCCGGCAGCTATCACCAGGTATTGAATGCCGTCGATGACGGTCAGCCCGACTTGTTCGAAAATTAATTGCGGCGCATTTTTTTCGACGTGAAAACTTTCGGCATGAGACTGGGTCGTGCCGTCAGCAAAATTTAGTGTTACCCGGGGATTGAGGTGCTCGAAACCGGTGCCTTCAAAACGGAGCTCGCAACCGCTGGATGAGCCGGCAATACGAGAGGTCTGCGCCGGGGACGCCGTAAGCTGGGTATCACCGGACTCCACTGTGATGGAAATCAGATTCGTACAGTTGTCTACGGCAGCAATATAGGAAACCGGCTCCTGGCCTTCAAGGAGGACGCCATCAGATCGGATATCGATCCCGACATCGGCGAAGGAACCGGACACGCCTGCTGCGAGGACAAAGAGACCGATGCAAAAGACAAGTAAAAAAGCGCCTTTTTCCTTTTTTTCAAGTACGATTGATGTCAAATCAACCCCCTTCTTCTAAAAGCTAACAATATGATATCACGGTAAATGATACCAATGGCCGCAAGCCATTGTGTCAAGCAAGAGAGTGCCGTCTGTTTGATGGGCGGCGATTATAAACCGGCAATTTGGCGGGACAATAGGCCTGGAATAGGGAATTTTGACGGGGCTGCAGATCAGGCATGCACAATTTGCGGCTATGAAATCCGGCTTAAGAATGTTTTTTGGGCGGGCAAGATACTGTAACCGGATCAGGGTACCAAAGTGCAAAATCTGAATTGAACCCAGCACGGCGCTCATTAGCTGTCGTCGTTCTATTCCAGATGTCCCCCTCCAAGACAATAGATCTATGACCATTTGCCGACTTTAATTAATGATCAGGAAACCAATTTTGCTATACAACGAAAAGATGTGGCACCTATATAAGAAAAAGATGAAGTGTGCAATACGACAAAATTCGTAGTTTTTGACTAGTCCCCCCCCAAGAGTATTAGATAAAGGGTAATTTCTAATACTAAAGTACTAGGAAGAAAAGTTCACACTATCTGTTTTATTAGATGCCTTCATTATGTAACATTTTGATATTCTAAGAATAAAAAAATATAGACCGATAAATCGGGAATAGCGGAAAAACGGTGCAAAAAGGGCGGTTTTGGCGATCAAAAAGGGAGGGATCGAACATAAATTAGGGTAAAAAAAAATCAAATTCTTTTTATTTATTTTATTTTTTTTCTGATTTTAGCTTTTTAAATATGGCATAAAATTGGCTAAAAATAAAATGCAGTAAAATGAAGTAAAACACTGTAAAATACTGTAATTGTTCGGGCTAGGTCTCGCTGAGAAAATAATCTGATATGACACCCATAAAGCGGTTGTATTTTATGGCGTAATGCGAGAGCCCCTGCTGAACGAATTTTTGCGATAGCTGCCGGTCTTCCCGCTCAAGGCGCGGAACTCTGGCCAGCCAGGATTTCTCATCCATTGCCAGGATTTCTTCAATTTTTTTTCGATAAAAATCCGCCACCGGCAGGTCCGAGTATGCGTTGACGAACCAGGGCATGATGCGGCCGACTTTTTTTAGAAACAGATCATGGGCGGGGCCGAATTTCAGGCAGGAGGCGTCGGTGAAATTTTCCAGGTTGGCCATCTTATCAAAATCAATATAGTCGCCCTCCCGGCTGAGCTCGTAAGCTTTGGTACCGGGAAACGGGAAGAAAAAAGACCAGCGATAGCGCCCGGGCCTGGCCCTGGCCATCAGTTTGATGGTCGCCATGAGATCGCCGTGGGTTTCATCGGGCAACCCGATCATTAAGAAGACGGAGGTATGCAGCCCGTGCTGATGAGCAGTTTTAACGGCCCTGATTATTTTTTCATTTGTCATACGGCGCTGCAAAATCTGGCTCCGGATGCGCTGACTGCCGCTTTCCACACCGAATTTAACAATTTTGCAGCCGGCATCGGCCAGGCAGCGTGCCCTGTTCTCATCGAAAAAGCCTACATGGGCGTTGACCACAAAGGGCAGGGAACTGATTTTTCGATAGGCCTCGCAAAATTGTTCGACGTAGGGGCGATAAAAAGTGAACAGGTCATCGTCTAAGATAAACATCGAGATATTTTGATAATTGCCCTGCAGGTATTCGATTTCCCGCATCAACTGCTCAACCGCGAAATGCCGGATGTAGTTCAGTCCGTTAAAACTGCAATGCAGATCCTTACGATACTGGGAAACCAGCTGATGATTAAAACAGTAAGTGCAGGAAAAGGGGCAGCCGCGGGATGCCATCAGACCCACCCAGCCGTTTTTGGCATCGATGATATCTTGAAAATTAAATATCTCGTAATCTTTAAAGGGCAGATTCAGCAGGTCCGGCAGCGGCCGCAATGGATTTAAGCGCACCTTGCCGTCTTGCATAAAACCCAGATTTCTGACTTCCGATACCTCCTCTCCTCGCCGGATTTTGTCAACGAACTCGGCCAGGGCCGCTTCGGCCTCACCGCGCATGATATAGTCAAACAGGCCCGATTGTAAAACCTCCTCGCCGGCGGCCATGGTATGAATGCCGCCGCAAACAAGCGGTGCGCGGGACGCTTTGCGGGCCCATGCCGCCAGCTTGGCGGCATAAGGCCATTGATTGGTGACCACGGAAAACCCGATGATATCGGCGGCCGCCTGCTTCAGGCGGTCGATAAACTCTTTTTCCGAAGGCAGCGGTGCAATTTCTTCACACAGCTGCCAGAGGGAGACCTGGTGTCCGGCTTCTTTAAGGACTGCCGATAAGTGGGCAATGCCGTAATTGAACCCCGGCTGGGACCCGGCGTTGGGGTAGATGAAGAGTATTTTCATAATTCAAAATCTGTTTAGATCGTAAGGTCTTTTATCTCAAAAGATGCTGTAAAATACGGCTTGAGGTTTCAGGTGTCAGGTTTCAGGTGTCAGGCCAGCGGCCGTGCTCGTCTGAAACTTCGCCTGCGCGGAACAGTGAAAAGATTGAACGTCGAACATCGAACATCCAACATCGAACGACGAATATTGATGACGCTACGCTTTATCTATTTTAAAACAAGCCAACCACAGAATACTGAATCTCGCTAAAGACGCGATCTAAAGACCGAGAATTTCGAATGATAGAATCGCTTTGCTCATTTTTTTTAAATTGACAGAATACAGTATTCGATGTTGGACGTTCAATGTTCGATGTTCGACGTTCATTAGTTTCTTTTTTGATTAAACTGGCAGTTTCGGCGGCCAGCGGCGGGGCTGACACCTGAAACCTATTAACAATACTCCTTAACTCCAGCCCTCCAATAAAACTGATTCAAGTTGACTCTTTTCATAGCCTTCTCTCGTTCATAATACGGACGATGATATCTTCCACATCGATTGCAGACGGATCGCTGAGGGTGTCGACATGCACAATTTTGCAGGTGTTTGAACCAAACGCGCTCCAACGCCGAATAAAACGCATGTTATTTGAGCCCGCGAATATGGTTAAACAGGGTGTTTTTAAAGCTGCCGCGATATGCTGACAGGCAGAATCATAACCGATATACTCGTCACTGTTTGCGATAATGGCGGCAATTTCGCCGATGCGGGTCTGCAATCCGATGACGCCCCGGTTCAGTTTGCTGTCCAGACCCTCATCAAATACCGCATTTTGGACAGCATAACCGCTGGCTTCGATCCCGGCCAGCAGGGCGTTGGAACTTTGGATTTCTTCATCACCGCATCCCTTGTCCAGCAGTACAACCGTGCCGGGCTCCTGCAGCAGGTTCAGCAAAAGGTCCTGTTCCAGTCGTCCGCCCACTTTTTTGCGCGGATTGCCGCCCACACCAAAATTAAGGGTGATCACCCTGCGGGCACCATTGCTTTTGAGTTTGGCAGACAGTTGGGCTGCCTTTTGCAGATTTGACGGAAGCAGCCAAACCCTGGAATGGCTAAAATCTTCCTGTCCCGTTATTTTGTTCAACCAGGCATTGGTCAACTGCGCCATGGACAGGTTGCCGGCAAATGAGACCGCCGAGCGGCTGTCAAAAAAGAAGTAGTGCGCCAGGTCGATGATGGGCAGGACACCGAGCTGTGATAAGCGGGAGTCCGGGTCTATCAGAATGGTATTTTGCAAAGGGCAGGCCGCCAGTTCGCGATCAATAATATCCAGCACCGTCTGCCAACTGGATAAGCGGTCGAGCAATCCGCCTTTGCGGTTGTAAGCGATTTGTCTCAGCCTGATATTGGAGTTGGCGCCATAAATTTCATCGAGTTTACTGCCGCCGATCAGCACCAGTTCCGCCGAAGGAAAGAACCGGGCCAGCCGTTGAATGATAATGCTGGTGATGGCCACATCGGCCCCGATGGTTACCCGTGACAGAAGCAGTACTTTTTTCACATTGCGCTTCCGTGGTAATACTTTGCTGTCCTTACGGATCCGGTTGATGCGAATCAGCAGGTCGTCGCGGGTATAGATTTGAAATGCCTGCAGGAAGCGGTCGAGCTCTTCTGCGCCCCGAAGCTTGCGGCAATATGATATGATCTGGGCCATGACACGGGTATAAGTTTCGGTTTGCAGGTCTTCAAAGTCATCGCATAAGCTTTCAATGATAATACCGAACAGGGCCCGGGCGGCGACACCGTTGAGATCGGTATCCTGCGAGAAGGTTGTCATTTCGCAGAGTAGATCAATATACTCTTCTTCATAATGGCAATCCTTCAGATAGGCGTCCATAAATGAATATGCTATTTGTTGCGACAGACGCACAAAATCATGCGGGGTAATAATTTGAGCTTTCAGATTTGACCATTTATCGCGGTAAAAAGAAGATTTCATGGATTAAGAATGCTCCCGCAGCAATTGTTCGGTGGCTTGCATCGCTTCTTGCGGCAAAATTTCCGCCATACAACCGTGATGCAGGGCGCATTCTTTGTGATGACAGGGCGAACACACCAGATCGCGCCGCAGGACGATTGTTTTTTCAAGATTGGCATTCGTATAGCGCGGATCGGTCGGTCCCATGATGACCACCAGCGGTATATCAAAGGCGACGCCATAATGCCGGGGACCGGTATCATTGGTAACCAGCAGCCGGCATCGCTGAATTAATGGTTTTAAAAGTTCCAGATTGACATGGTGCGGGCCGGTGTTGATGATCTTTGTGCGGCTGAGCTCAACGATTTGACGACCGAGATCCTGCTCGCCGGGACCGACCAGCAGCATAATTTTACAATCCCATTGCTGCGCGATCATCTCGGCCAATCTGGCAAAATGCTCCGGCGGCCAGCACTTTGAACTGCCGAACCTGGCTCCCGGGTTCATGCCGATCACCATGTCATCGGGGGCGATGCCGTAGCTTTCGATGAGTCGGGCACCTTGCTCCATTGTGGTGTCTGAGCAAAATAAATGCGGTTTAAGCTGCGTGGGTGTGCCGAAGTTCAACCAGCGGCATATTTCCAGGTAGTACTCAACCATGGGCCGGGGCGTGATACGATTGTTATTGCGCCAGGGTTCCGGTCCGCCGCTCAATAGAGCCGTTCGGCTGTTGCGGCGGTAGCCATAGACCTTTTTAGCCCCGCCGAGCCGGGCAATCAGCACCGAGCGAAATGAATTCGGCAAAATTAAGGCAAGATCCGGTTTCAACTTGCGCAATTGCCAGACTAAGTCAATTATGCCGCCGATGGTTTTGTCATGTATTTCGATAATATCATCAAACCACGGACCGTCAGCGATAACCCCCCCGGCGTATCTGCGTATCAGGCCCACAAGCCGGGCCTCGGGTAAGTTCCGGCGGATACAATCAAAGGCTGGTGTGGCCATCACGACATCACCGACCCAGTTGGGGCACGAGACCAGAATAGTTTGAGATTTTATGTGATTTATTTCAGCTGTCAATTGGTTCTGTTAACCGGCTTTTAGATGCGGAATATAGATAAAGAATAGCGGCGTGTCAATGTTTAACATGGGTTGAGAGGTTCAGAGTTCAAAGGTTTCAGGTTTCAGGTTTCGGATTTCAGGTGTCCCCCCTTCGCCTTCCAGGCTGCGGAGGGCAGGCAGGTGTCAGAGGACCCGCCGTCGCCCTGAGGGCTATAGCATGGATAGCAGAAGACAGATGACAGACGACAGAAGTCAGAAGTTATAAGGCTGGGACGATATGAAGCTAAGGGGCTCGGAGGGCGGAAAACGGGTTTTTTTCCGCTCTGAATTCCGTTTCGACTTACGCCGTGCGCCGTGCGCCCTCTGCCCTAAATGCTTTATCCTTTCACCTAACACCTTTCTCCTTTATCCTGAACACCTGAGAGTGCCAGCGACACTTTTTCCATCACCGCGTCCGCGCGGATTGAATGCATGCATTCTTTGTTTCGGTCGGGACAGCTTTTGCGGTAACAGGGTGCACAGTCCATCTCTGCCTTTACTACCAGATTTTCGCAGCCATAGGGGGCCGTCCGTTTGGCTGACGTCGGCCCAAATAACGTGACAAACGGCGTGCCGACGGCCGCTGCCAGGTGCCCCGGCCCTGAATCGGGCCCAACACCGGCTGCCGCCGCTTTCAACAGGGTGATGAGCTCGGGCAAGGTCGTTTTGCCGACCAGGTCGAGCAAATCGGGTGAACTGATTGCTTTGATTAACTTTGTTGACAGGGCCTGCTGGGATTGATCGCCCACCAGCACGATTTTCAGGTTGTAATCCGATAAAATCTGCCTGGCCAGGTCAAGGTAGCCTTCAAAATACCAGTTTTTAGTTTCCCATGACGTACCCAGGACGACGGCCACAAACGGCTGTGCCATTTTTGCAATTACCCCGGGTGCCGTATTTTTGACACACCGGGATGAGAAGCCGAAATCCAGGCTGGCGGGTTGCGGCAGTCCCAGATATTCCGTGAATTTTAAATAATGCTGAATTTTAGGCAGATCATCGTTGAAGTAAGCGATATGTTCATTGTTAAAAATCCAGTTGAATTCTTTGGCATTGCGACGGTGAAAACCGATGCGTCGATTGGCGCCCGACAGCCGGGAGAAAAATCCGCTTTTGAGAATACGCTGCAGGTCCAGGGTGATATCGAACCGGTCCTGCCGTAAATCTTTGAAAAGTTGCCATACAGCAGACACGCGCCAGGCACGCTTGAAAATTATCATCCTGTCAACCTGGTGATTTAACCTCACCAGCTCGGACCACTTCGGTTCCACAAGCCAGGTTAAGCGGCATTGGGGCAGGTGGACTTTGAGATGGAGGACCAGACAAAGCCCTCGGGCAACATCTCCCAGTGATCCCATTAAGATGATGAGAATGGAAGGGGCGGGGGGGATAAATTTATTCGACGACTTGGACATTATAGATTATTGGAATTATTGATGAATTGCATGGCGAAATTCGGAATGCGGACCCGCCGTCGTCCGATAAGGCAAGACTGTGACGCGGCAAGCATGCGGAATTTACAATCGCTAAAGCGCCTGGCGTAAGGATAATTTAAGCCAAAAAATATTTTGAAAAACCAGGTCCCTGAATTTTAGAGCAACAGTTTGCGCCCCGATCAATTGCGACAATTTAACCTCGAACTTCACTAAAAGTTATTTTCGTGCAAAATTCAAATAATATAACCTATTTCAGGCCGTTTTGCATCATCTCAGTCAGAATTTTCGGCAAGCCATGCTTATTGACCGCTCGCTGCCAGCGGGTGCGATAGCGGTTTTTTAACTGTTGCCTGGTTCCATGATAGACTTTTCCTCTGTCAAAATCCAGCAGATAAACTGTCCCGGCGGTGTCTGCAACGACATTGCCGGGATGTAAATCGACATGCAGAATTTGATTTTGAATCAGCGATGATATCTGCGTGATAACAGAAGCCATAGCCCGGCCGGTTTTTTTTTCATCCTGCAGGCTCAGGCTGGCAAGGGACACCGGCTGATGGATTTCTCGGGTAATCAGCCAGGCCCGGTAAAACAGACGGCCGCAATAGGCAAATGCGATGGGCTGCGGCACATTTATGCCGAACTTGCCGACCGTATCCAACAGCTCAAATTCTCGTTGGGCGCGGGTTTTTCCCAGCTTAAGATATCGGCGTTTAATAAAATACCGCAACAGTCCGCCTCGCCGGTAATGCTTGATGACGACAGAACCGATGCCATCCATCTGCGCCGGGATAACCGCGGTTCTGCCGCCCAGTATTGAAACGCCGCTGGAGGCTGAATGATGAAAAAGACCGGTGAGGGGGCGCAGTTGCGATTCCGCCAGGTCCACAGCGGACCCGAAATGATACGAATCAATTGTGCGGTTCAGTAGCATACGCTTTTGAATCTTGGAATTTTGATTTCTGACTAAAAGCTTAAATCCGATACCCTAAATGCTTCAAAAAATCGCCAAGCAATTTATTGAGCGTGTTTTTGTCCGCATCCTGCATCTCCGTTTCCCATTTGAAATTGCGATTTTCCATTCCGGTCGTGATTTCTTTCAAAAAATCTTTCTGCCAGACGAGGCCGCATTTTTCACCGACCTGCTCCATTACCTCGGCCGGCCGGTCTACCAGGTTTTCGTACCTGACTTCCATGTACTGCGCGGGCGGCAATTTTTCAGCCGACTGCAAGGCTGACTCCACGGTCAATTTCCACTGCAGAGCGCAGGCATCGACCATCGGCAGCTTCAAAAGGTCTTGCCAGCCGGGCGGCTTGACACTCCAATAGGCCCCGGAATGCCCCAGTCTGGAGCGCATGATGGAATAGGCTGCCGCCCGCCCGTCTCGAATAATATGGATAAATATCGCATCCGGAAAAATCTCTTTCAAAAAATCTATCCTGACCGAGTTTCCGGGACACTTGTTGATAAAGCGCGGTTTGTTAAAAATTTGCAGATTGTTCTTTATCACCGAGCGCAGATAGCTGCGGGCGGCGGCGGTGACGTCGTCCCGACCCAGGGACAAGTCTTCGTTGCCGGCAAACTTCTGCCAGACATTGTTGGCTTCCGTCGGCCGATGATCCTCTCTAAATAACATGATGATTCGGGTAAGCCAGAGAGATGACGGAAATTTTTTGGTAATATTGGATATCCAGGCCAAATCAGAATGCCTGGCAAAGGTGCGGTAAAAAAGATTGGTACCGCTGCGCGGCGCACCGACTACGAAAATGGGACGTATGATTTGTTCAGGCACCGTGATCCACCTCGATTATCTGCTCCCGCCCCGGCACCCTGCCGGCAGCGGGGTCTATTTGTCAATGGTCCAAAGAAAAAAGCACACATTGTTTTCTGGAGCTTAATGACATTTTTATCAAATATTTGCAAGGGAGGAGTAAGGGATCCCGGCTTCCTCAATTCAACAGGCAAATGATTGATTTGAGATTTGTTTGTAATTTGGTGCTTTAGATTTGAAATTTTATGATTTGATCGAATTTTTTTGCAGTTTGTCCAGATTTTCCCATGGCATTATTCTGGGACTGGCTTAATTGACCTTGCCAGTGCTGTAAGATTCTGTTAATTTTGAAATAACTGTAGCGGGGGGCATGGGTTAAGGAATCGGGCCTGCGACGAGCTCAGTCGAGTCGAAGCAGGAATGCGAAAAAAAGGCCTTCACCAATGGTGCTCCCATGATATATTTGGCATTTTAGCGCATTCTTGCCGCCGGTTTTTAGGCGGATTAAAAAATCCCGGCACCTTTCCGTCCTAATAATTAGTGGCTGTTATCAGGCGGCAGGATCAAATATCTCGTCAATTAAGGTTTAGCTTCGGTGGATGAGGCATCATATAAAACTTGCTCGAAAAGTACCCTGGTCCGGCAACTTGCAGATTTCCAAGTTACGGCAAGTCCCTTAAATCCAAATTTTGATTTAAGGGATATGCTGTCCAAGGTTAATGAATGCCGGGTGGTTAAGGAGAACCACCGGCGTCAGGTGTATCATCTCCGGACCCCTGCCGGCGGCCTGTTCCTAAAGCGCAGTTCCCTTGTCAGATCGAAAGATCGACTGCGGCATTTTCTTTTGCCGCGCCGGCGATGGGCCGAATGGCGCAACCTGCATCGCTTGAGACAGGCCCGGGTGCCGGCAGCCAGGCCGCTGGCAAAAGGACAGTCAAAAATCAGTCGTCCCAAATCTTATTTTTTACTAACCGAACAGGTAGCCGGGTCACATATACCAATCAATTCCCTTGTCAATGCCCGAAGCCTCGGCCAATATGCGGCGTTTTTGCATCGCCGCAGAGTTTATCACGCTGATTTAAATCGGAAAAATTTTATTTTGAATTCTAACGGCCAACTTTACCTGCTCGATGCCCAGGAGGTTTTTTTTCCACCCTGGATGCCGCACCGGTTGAGGGTAAACAACCTCGGGCGAATAATTTTTAATCTTTGCGCTCTGGATGACCCGGAACCGTGGGTGACTGAATTTTTGGAGGGGTACAACCAGGGCCTTTTCAAAAACGTGAATGTTTGCGAAGTGATCGAGGCGGCCCGGGGCCATCAGCACCGTCGCTTTCGTTCGAGGTCAAAGCGCTGTTGTAAAAACAGTACCGAATTTGAAATATTAAAAAATCAACATCTGCACGGCTATAAACGCAGAGATTTTAGCTGGGAAGCACGGGATTTACAACTGGCTGAAAATCAGGGGAAATCCCTTAAAGGGGCTCATGTTATCGGTTATCAGGGAGTATGCATAAAAAAACAGCGCAGAAAATTTTTTCACCAAAATCGCTGTCTGGCCAGCTGGAAAATGTCCCAGGCCCTTGCGGTGCGAGGTATTCCGGTGCCCCGCTCGCTGGGCTATTTCGAATTCAAAAACCAAAGCTACTTTTTGGCTGAACTGCTGGATGATAGACTCCACCTGAATGCCTATTTGTCCTCCCTATCCGATGAAAGGGTTAAACGACAGGCTCTTAAAAAGCTTGCTTTATGGCTCAGAACGTTCCATGACACCGATGTCTGGCAGCGGGATTTTAAATCCAGCAACATTTTGTGCCGGAATTCAGATTATTTTATGGTTGATCTTGACGGTGTCAGAATCCGCCGCCTGAGTGATCATAATAAAATCTACAATCTGGCCCAGCTCAATGCTTCCGTTAGCAATACGTTATCCATCAAAGACCGGCTGCGCTTTTACCAGTATTATTCGGCAGATTATCGACCGACCCGGCAGCAGCGGCGTACAGTTTATCGCAAAGTGTGGGATATTACGAACACCAAGAATACTAAAATATATGACCTTGATTTTGCTGAACTGTTAGAATCTCAGATTAAGGCGGGGCCCGGCAAAAAAATATGAAATCCGTCAGCATTATTATTCCCAATTGGAACGGGGCTGATCTTCTGCAAGCTTACCTGCCGTACGTGCTGAAAGCGCAAGAAAGATATCGCGGTCAGGTTGAGGTCCTCGTGGTTGACGATGCCAGCACGGACGCCTCCGTTAAATTGCTACAGCAACGATTTCCGGGCACCAGGACAGTTGTTCACGAGCAAAATCGGGGGTTCGGCAAAGCCTGCTGGTCCGGGGCGCAGGCTGCTGGGCATCCGGTTTTAATTTTTCTAAATTCCGATGTCAAAGTAGATTCGGATTTTATCGATCCCCTGGTTAATTGTTTGCAAGACCCGTCTACTTTTGCTGCATCGCCGCTCGTTTTTGATGGAAAAGGCAAGCTCAGTAATGTGACCATCAGCATTCCCTATTTTCGGCGCGGCAAGATTCGATATAAATCTTTTCCACCGCAACCTCTGCTTAGTAATGCTTCACCCCTGCCAAATCCCTGGTTTACGTTGTTTCCCATCGGGGCCGCATTTGCTGTTGATCGGGCTCGTTTTATAGAGCTGCAGGGGTTTGACGATTTGTTCAATCCATTTTATTATGAAGATACGGATCTCGGTTTTCGTGCCTGGCGACGCGGCTGGCAGTGCGTGGTGGTACCTGAATCCCGCGTAACCCATTACCACACCGGCACCATCGGGCGTTCGTTCAAACACTTTAAGGTCAGTGCCATTCGCAAGCGCAACCGATTATTCTACCTGTGGAAAAATCTGACCTCAAACCGGCTGCTGCGTCAACACCTTTTTTTTCAGCTGTTAAGGGTTTGCTATCGACCGATTTGTCTTGACTGGATGATTCTCGTTGCCACCCTTATTGCAATTCCAGGGTTTCGTGCAGCCATGCAAAGGCGCCGTCAGGAACAGAATTGTATTGTCAATTCCGAGGAAAAAATATTTCAGATTATCAGCTCGGCCAGCCGGGCAAACCGGCGGGTGATCGAAGAGACTGATTCTTAGAGAGAACTGGGCGACGTTTGAAATAAGGTAGCTTGCCTTGTATGATTTAGGCTTTTTAAAATTCAGTTAGCCACGAATTGACACGAATAAACACGAATCAATTCAATCGTCAAAAACAGGGACCCTTATGATGAAAGGATTTTATTCGTGAAAATTCGTGTTAATTCGTGGCTTCTTTCAGACAACTAAACTGTTATCTTAGGTCAATTGTAAGGAGAATTTTTGAGAGTTTTTATCATTGCCAAATCCAAGCGGCACACGCGGATCTATTATTATTTCAAAAAGGCCTTTCAACGTCAGGGACACCAGACACGCTGGATTAAGTATTTGAAACTCAAATCTTATCTGGGGGAAAGTTTGACCACGGCTCTGGTCGATATGCTGATGCGTATTTCCAGGCCGGATCTGCTTTTTTTTCACGGCCGTGATATATCCCGTGGTCTGTTGCTCAGGGCTAAAAAGCGGATGCCGGTGGTGATGTATTTTGATGACTGTATCAAAGGCTCAAGCCGCAGTCTTGATCAGGTCATCGAGCAGGGTCAGCAGGCTGATATCATGTACCTGACGAATCGGGGAGAAGTCCCGCAGTACCGGAAATGGGGCGTCAACGCCCGGTTTATTACCGGCGGTTGTGATCCGACGGCACATTATATTGATGACAGCCCGGACCCATTGTATCAAAGTGATGTGGCTTTCATCGGAAGGCCCAATACCACTGAGCGCGCTGAATTTATGCAGGTGCTGTCTGATAAATTTGATTTAAAGCTGTGGGGGTCGGGCTGGGAAAAATATGGACTGAAAGCTTCTGCCGCCGATGTTTACGCATCTGAATATCGCCAAATTTGTGCCGGGGCCAAAATTATGCTGGGCTGGAACATTGATCCAACCGTAGAGCTTTATTTTTCCAACCGCACCTGGTACACGCTGGGCTGCGGCGGGTTTCTGCTGACCGCTTACACCCCTTCCCTGGAGGAGCTTTTCGGGCGAGGTCAGGAACTGGACTGGTTTGAAAGCGTTGATGAGTGCTGTGATAAGATTCAATACTATCTTCAGCATGATGAAGCGCGTCAAAAAATTGCCAGGGCCGGCTATGACTTAGCCCACAATGAATACAGCTACGACAAGATGGTGGAGAAGATAATCGGAGATATACGAGAGAAAGGTCTAAGGGTAAAGGCCTAAGGCTCAAAGCTGAAAGCTCAAAGATAAAGGCTGAAAGTTGAAGGCTCGGGCCTCAAGGTAGAGAGTCATCCTTATATGAAACTCCGCTTGGCCGGAACAGCGAACAGATTGAACATCGAACATCGAACGTCCAACATCGAACGTCGAATATTGATGACGCTACGCTTTATCGATTTTAAAATAAGCGAACCGCAGCCTGCGACGAACTCCCTCGACGTGCTCGGAACCTGAGCCTGTCGAAGGCAACCGAATCGAATTTCGAAGAGTAGATTCGATTTGCTCAGTCTTTTTTTAATTGACAGAATTCATCATTCGATGTTGGACGTTCGATGTTCAATGTTCGATGTTCATTTTTTAATTAACCCCTTAAATTACCCAGTGCTCAGTATCATGAACATTCTTCACATCAACACCGAGCGTACCTGGCGGGGCGGGGAACAGCAAACCTTGAATTTGCTGGTTGGTCTAAGTGAGCGCCGCATCGCCTCTGATCTGGTCTGCCAGGCCGGTTCCCCGATGGAAGAGCGGGCGGTCGGGGCCGGGGTCAACGTTTTTCCGATTAGCATGCGGGGAGAAATCGATTTGGCGGCGGGTTTTCAAATCCGCGAACTGATCAAAAAATTCAACTATAATATTATTCACTCCCATACGTCGCACGCGCATTCGCTGGCCTTTCTGGCATCGATCGGTGCCGGGATCATCCGTCTGGTCACTCGTCGGGTGGATTTTTCCATTTTCCGTCACAGTTTTCTGAAATTAAGCGGCATCAAGTATGGCCTGATGGCCGACTATTACATTGCCATCTCGCATAAGATTAAAGACGTGCTGGTCAATGATGGTATCCCCGCCCAGCGCATTTTTGTTGTACATAGCGGCATCGACCCCCAAAGGTTCAGGCAGGCCACCGGTGGTCAACTGGTCTCCGAGTTTGATATTCAAAAAAACGAAAAAGCGGTCATTAATGTTGCCCATCTGGCGGGACACAAGGGCCAAATTTATCTGGTGCGGGCGATTCCGCGTGTTCTGGCCCAAATACCCAATGCCAGGTTTTTTATCGTCGGCCAGGGCGAATTAATGGATGAACTAAAACAGACGGCCTCAGAGCTGGGATTAAACAGGGAACTGGTCTTTACCGGATTTCGTAACGATGTGGCAGACTTTTATAAGATCGCGGATCTTTGCGTGATGAGCAGCGTGCAGGAAGGCTTGGGAACCGCGGTATTGGATGCCCTGGCGATGGCCAAACCGGTTGTCGCAACATCTGCCGGCGGTCTTCCCGAAATCGTACTTGACGGGAAAACCGGCCGCCTGGTAGCTCCAGCCAGTCCTGACGCATTGGCGGATGGCATCGTTGATATGCTGCAGCGGGAGGATGCCGCCCAAACAATGGCCGTTGAAGGCCAGGCCATGGTACAGCAGTGTTTTTCAATTGATGCCATGGTGGACAATAACATTGAAGTCTATAAGAAAGTGTTGCCAAATGGCTAACCCGGTAAGAATATCAGCTGTGATCATCACCTTTAATGAAGAGGGCAATATCGGTCGCTGCCTGGAATCGGTTCGGGAAGTGGCGGATGAAATCGTTGTGGTGGATTCTTATTCAACCGATAATACAAAAGAAATCTGCCAGAAGATGACGGTCATATTCCTGGAGCATCAATTTGAGGGGCACATCGAGCAGAAAAATTATGCCGTTTCCTGCGCCAAATACGCGCATGTCCTATCCCTGGACGCGGATGAAATACTGTCTGAAAGATTGAAGCAGTCAGTCTTATCCGTCAAGCAAAACTGGCAGTTTGATGGGTATTCTTTTAACAGACTGACCAACTACTGCGGCAAATGGATTCGGCATAGCGGCTGGTATCCGGACACCAAACTGCGATTGTGGGACAAAACCAAGGGCAACTGGGGCGGCGTCAATCCCCACGATCGGGTCCTGATGGCGGCTCACAGCCGTGTCTGTCACCTGGCCGGCGACTTGCATCATTATTCCTACAACACCATCAAAGACCATCTTGACCAGATAAACAGCTTTTCTGAAATTGCCGCACGAGCAGCCTATGCCGATGGAGGGCATGCCAACCTGCTGTTGGACATTGTGATGAATCCGCTGCTGACATTTTTTAAGAAGTATTTCCTCAAGCTAGGCATCCTGGACGGATATCAGGGTTTTATGATTGCAATTCACACCGCCTACGGCAAATTCCTCAAATATATCAAATTAAGAGAGCTGGAAAAGTCAGCGGGGAGGCTGACCGGGACAAGCCGGAATTGACTAATGAATATTGAAAATTGAATATTTTAGGCAATCTCTTTTGCTATTTCTCAAACAACATCGCTTCAATTTGGCGACAGGCCTGATCGGTGCCGCCCCGGCGCGTTTCAAAGAATCGTTGTGCAGTTTCAATCACTTCGGCGCGGGGCCGGGGGGCCGCCAGCTCCTGCAGGATGAAAACCGCGGCCTGTTGCCAATCGTTGGCGACCCTGAGCAAACCGGCATCGACGATCTCCTGCCCGACCCAGGCAAAATTTTCCCAGGAAGGCCCAATAACCGGTATCACGCCGCTGACGATTGCTTCCAGGAAATTCTGGCCCCCCAGCGAAGCGAGACTGCCGCCGATAAAGGTAGCTTGTGACAGGCAATAAGCCGGCATTAGCTCGCCGAAGGTGTCCCAGAGAATGACGGTGCCGGCAGATACCGGATTAGAAACGGCGGACCGCAAAACCCACTGTTTTCCCAATTGGGTTAACTCATCCTGCCAGTATTTTAATCGTTGAAGGTGCCGTGGAAATAAGCCCATGACGGCCTGCGGTCGATTGCGAGTAATTTCACGAACCATTTTTTTGACTTTGGCTTCCTCTTCATGGCGAACGGATGCAAAGACGACAAATGGAAGGCCGGCCGGCAAAATAGATCTTATCTGATCATGGTCAACATGATCAGGGGTTGAAGGTGCCACTCGATCAAACTTAATATTGGGCATGACTACAACAGCATCTTGTCCGAAAAGTCGCCCAAACCGATCGGCATCGGCCGGCGATATTGCTAAAATCCTATCCGGACGAAGGCTTTGCCAGATTGAAGGCCAGAGAAGATACCGCTTAAGGCTTTTAGCGGTAATCCTGCCGTTGACGATGATACTCTTGCAGCGTTGTGCTTTCAGGGCCTGCAGCAGTCCGGGCCAGATTTCCGTTTCCAGCAGAACCATCACATTAGGCCGGATACCGGCCACTGCCGCTGCCATAATAGACGGTTTGTCGAAAGGAAAATAGCGCACCGCTGTCTGTATCTGATTCTTGTCGCGAAGTAGTTCCGGCAGTGCCTGATCCAGAATGTCAATCCCCTGGTGTGTATTGGCGGTCAGCAGGATTTTGATTGGCTGCTCTAACTGAAGGTTTTTCAGAATTTCCAATGCTAAAAAAGATTCGCCAACCGAAGCCGCTTGAATCCATAGATCAGCCACAGCCGGCAAGTCATCTTTCAAAGCACGCTGAGCATGGCCTTCGGCCAGGCGCTGATTCAATTTGAGCCAGGGCAGGGCCATGCGCCAGCTTAAATCGTAAAACCCAAAAGCGGTTTTATGGAAAAAGTTCATTGACATCAGGGTCCAAATAGCCTTTGTTTTTTTAGGCAGAATATACTTTAATAAACGAATATTATTGGAAAGCGGTCTGTGTGTCAAATCATTCGGTTGCGGATTTCAGAATGTGGATGACGGATTGGAAAAATGAAATTTTGCAGGTTGACTCATTATATTCAATTTTCGTGACGTTGACAGCATTGGAGTTGTCTGTTACTCGTTAGGCACAATTTTATATGCCTGGCCGAACCTGGCACCGATCATTATACAATTGGCAGTAATATGATAAATTGGAAAATAAAGCGGCAAATGAAACGCGCGATTGCGGTGGGACGCATCATGGGGACGCTGGCCTATCTGATCGATGTACCGCATCGACGCACTGTCAGAAGGAATTTGCGGCTGGCTTTTCCGGACTGGTCAGCGGAAAAAATCCGCCGGACATCCAAACGCGTTTTTCAACATTTTGGTGTGACTTTCGTGGAGATTTGTCAGCTGGCGACCTATTCGAAATCGGATGTAATGGCGAGGGTGCGGGTCATCGGGGCGAATCGCTGGCAGCGAGCACTGACTGAAAATAAGGGCCTAATTATTGTGTCGGCCCACCTGGGAAACTGGGAGTTCTTGACGCAGTTCGCCGCCTGCTTCATGCAGAGACCCGCCCTCGGGGTGGTCAAAAAGATACATTTCCAACCGCTCAATCAATGGGTGCACAATCTGCGAACACGATTTGGTGCGAACATTGTCTATAAAAAAGGCGCGCTGCCGGATATGCGCCAGGCCCTGCGGCGCGATGGTGCCGTCGGCTTGCTGGTTGATCAAAGCAGGCGCAAAGAAGGTGTTGATGTCAATTTTTTTAGCCACAGGGTTCCGGCAACACCCGCCGCCGCTTTTTTGGGCATCCGCTGCAAAAGCCCGATTCTGCCGATTTTTTGCGTCCGGGACGCCTGCGGGCAATTGACCGTTCATGTCGATCATCCCCTTAGCATCCAAAGGTCCGGCGATCTGCGCGCCGATATCCAGGCCAATACTCAGCTTATAACCGATGCGGTGGAACGCATGATTCGCAAATATCCCGAGCAGTACTTCTGGGTTCATAAACGCTGGAAGAAATATTATCCTCATATTTATCCCGAATATCAATTGCGGCGGCAGCGTCGCAAAGCAAGAGAGGAGCAGCGGGAGCGGAAGACGGCGGAAAATGAAGTCGGCCTGCGACGAGCTCAGTCGAATCGAAGTCGGAATGCGGAAGGCGGAAAAAAAAGAATGGCGTAAGGCTCACGGCGCAAGGCACAGGGCTAAGAATATAAGGTTTAGGCATGAAGGTAGACGGTAGAAGGTACAATACCACTATGCATGGCGCAAGGAACAGCGGCTATAAAAGTTGAGAAAAATTCAGTTTTCCAAATTCCAAATTCCGCATTTCCGAATTCCATTATCTGTCTTCTGTCATCTGTCATCTGTCATCTGTCATCTGTCATCTTACCGCTGACCTGTGACTCATTAGACCAATAACCAGTAACTGATAACCAATAACTTCTCAAATCCGTTTATGGCAAACCTCAAAATATTGCACCTGCTCAGCAACTGGAAATGGACTGAAATATCCGAACCGGCGGTGGATTTGGCGTTGGCCCAAAAGAAACTGGGTTCGGAAATTGAATTTGTGTGCGGACGCGGCCCCGCCGATCGATCAAAACGCCGCGTTGATTACAATGCCCGTCTCAAAAAGCTGGACCCGATTCACGTGCTGGAAATGCCCAAGCATTTCAGGGTTCTTGCGGCGTATAAAGATTATGTGAATTTGCGTCCCCTGCTGAAGCGGTTTCAACCGGATGTCATCCATTGCCATAAAAGCAACGCCCACCTGATGGGTTTCTTGAGCAGAGGTATTTCAAAATCCCCTGTAATTGTGAGAAGCTGTTATGATTTTGAAGGTCCTCAGCATGGCTTTAGATCCAGGCTGTTGGATAAGTTGGGCACCGGGGGAATGGTGGTCATCAATGAACAAAGCCGGCAAGCGGCCATTGCCCGCAATGGTTTAGCGCCTGGAACCGTGCAGGTGATTGAGCCGGGTATCGACCTGGATCGATTTTCTCCCCAGCGTAAAATTTCAGAAGATCTGCGCAGCTTTGGGTTAACCCCTGATTCCTTTGTGGTCGGGGTCGTCAGCCGCATTAGAGACAGCCGTCGTTTAGACATTCCATTAAAAGCGATCGAAGCGCTTGGCAAAGCATTTCCACAATTGCAGATGCTGCTGGTGGGACGTGGACGAGACGGGGCTGTGGAAAAGGTCGTGGAACAGCCGGCGCGGGAAATGGGCATTCGGGATAGAATCGTGATGGCGGGTTACTGTGAAGGCGACCGTCTCGTTGCGGCCTACCGTGCCATGGATGTGCTGGTCTATGCCAGTGCCGGATCAGATAAATCGTGCCGCACGGTGCGTGAAGCAATGGCCGCGGGCATTCCGGTCATCGCCGTTGGAGCCGGCTTTTTGCCGGAACTCATCGAAGATCATTCTACCGGAAGATTGATGGAGTTATCATGGGAGAGTCTGGCCAGAATCCTTGAGGAACTTATTCCGGATGAGGTCAAATTGCGTGAAATGGGACGGAGAGCGCTGAATACATCCATCCAGAGATTTTCTCCCGTGCTGCAGGCCGAGCGAACGCTGGATTTCTACCGAAAATTATTGAATAATGTTTGATATTTGTCTTTTTAAAATAAGTCAGCCACGAATTGACACGAATGAACACGAATTAATGCAGCGGTCATAACCTAAGGGCACTTATAATGAAGAAAATAATATCGTGAAAATTCGTATTCATTCGTGGCCTTCTTTCAAAGATCGCGGCGAGCACTCAAAAAGGTTAATATGGTCAGAGTTGAAAAAGTTGACTGTGCGAATTTCAAGGGTATCCATGACATTCTAACCGATATCTGGGCCGCCGGCGGTCAGGAGAAAGGCCGAAAAATCTTCGAATACCAATGGCAGCGGGATGAGAGCCACTGCGGTCTCATCTTAATGGATGGCAACCGAACTGTTGGATTTCTCGGGATGATTTTCAGCCGCAGACAGATAAACGATAAAGTTGAGAAATTCTGCAACCTGACTTCCTGGTATGTGCACAAGGATTATCGCAGCCGGGCGGTATCGATGATATTGGCGCTGCACGGCATGAAAGATTACACCATTACCGATCTGACACCCGCCAAAAATGTATACACAATCCAAAATAAACTGGGTTTTCAAGACCTGGATGCCGGGGGCCGCCTGTTGCTGCCCTTTGGCCGGCGACTCTTTCAGCCAAAATATTCTGCCCTGGAGTTGACCCATGATTTGGCGGCAATCGAAAAAAAACTTGAAGGGCAGGACCTTAAGATTTTCAATGATCATAAACCATACCCGTGTTATCATTTTTTGTTGCGCGCCAAAGACCGCTATTGTTACATTGTTTATACGAAATTGAGAAGGAAACGCATCCCTTACGCCCATCTGCATTATATCAGTGATCCCGACCTATTTGAGCTTGCCTACCGCGATATTCGCAAAGCAATTCTTGGCCAGGCCAGGGCCTATTTTCTTCTGGTTGACGCCAGGCTGGTCCAAAACAAAAAACTACCGGTCAGTATTTGTCTACCCTACCGGGCGCCGAAGCAGTATATGTCGTCAACGCTTAAGCCCGCCCAAATCGATAATTTATATTCTGAGCTCGTGATGCTCAACCTGCGCACCCATCCCAGGTTCAAATACCTGATCCGCAATATAAGGCGCAAGATACGATTAAGGCCATCATTGAGTAGACATAAAATATAGCTTTCCGATTGTCAGATTTTTGCCAATTTCGCAATGGCGCACGGCATACGGTATTCGGCGCACGGTATAAAAGGTACTGAGGTTACAATGCGTAAAGCGCCTAGCATATATGTAATTTAAACTTAAAACTATTTAAAAGTAATAGATACCTGAGGGGCCGGGGAGTTTCCTGCGTAAGGCCCCGAATGAAGCGCAGTGGATGATCGCCACCGGAAGCGGGTGCTGTCTGAGGCCATTCGGGGTCGTCATGAAAGAACAGGGCTGTGAGTTATTTGAGGGAAAAATTCAGGCATTGGTTTCTAAAATATGTATTGGTTTTTGTTTATCAAATTTTTCATTGTCATTCAGGGGTATTTTATCGATGAAAAAAATATCTCTTGGTATCATATAAGGCGGTAAGGTCTTTTTGCAGTATTCCAGAATCTTCGCACTTTCTTGTTCTTTACTTTCAGCGATAAAAGTAATTATTTTTTCAGCCATGCCGTTTTTTAGGGGCCAGGCCAAAGAAATGACCATCTCGCTGTTGGATGCTTTTTTGATGATGCAATCAACTTCCTGCAGCTCAACCCGGTTGCCGAGTATTTGAACTTGATTATCGAGCCGACCCAAGTAATTTAGATTACCGCTTTCTCTTTCTTTGACTAGATCACCTGTTTTAAACCAGACTTGATTTCCGAGGTGCGGGATTTTGACATAGGCCGCTTGGGTCCGTTCAGGGTCATTGAAATATTCCTTGGTAATTTGAACGCCCGCTACATACAACTCGCCCGGTTCTCCCCGGGGCACTTCATTTTTCGTTTCATCCAAAATACAATATCTTAAATTGTCAAAAATTTTTCCGATCGATACAATATCATTGATACATTCTCTTCAGATTTTTCATCATCCCACTTGTAGACCGCAACTTGATGGGTCGTTTCGGTTATTCCATAATAGTTTTCAATGCTCGAATTATTGGCAGCTTGCGCCCAGGATTTGACCAGGTTTTTAGGCAGCGCCTCACCACAAAAAAGGGTGTATTTTAAACTTGGCAATGATCCTTCTTTTAGCCTGTTTAACTTGAGCATATTCAAGCCGATTGAGGGCACCGAATACCAGACGGTCAGCTGCTTTTCTTTAATGAAGCCGGCCGGCATCATCACATGATTTCGGGGCACACAGTACAGGCAGGCGCCATATTTCCAGCAGATAAACATATCATGAATGCTGTTATCAAAAGTTAATTCAAAAGTTTGCGATACGCGATCATTTTCATCCAACTGATATCGTTTTGAGACATAATCTAAATAGGTGATTACATTTTTATTACTCTGCTGGACGATCTTCGGCTCCCCGGTACTGCCTGAAGTAAATACAAAGTAAGCAATGGCATCGTCGTCAATATCTTCTATTTCTTCAAATTGCGCTGCATCCTCAAGTTCATCTGAAAATATAAATTTATGTCCATGGTCAGAAGGTATTCCATCTATTCCCGCTGTATCCGGAAAAATAAAGGTCATGGGCTGGGTAATCTCCGCTAACAGCTTAAGAAAATAGTCCCGGCACTCACGGCCGACGATCAGCACCTGGCATCCAACCATTTCGATCATTTTCTGGGTTCGATTTAATGGGAAATACGGGTTTAACGGCAAATAGATATTTTTTGAATACATTATCCCTAAAATACCGGCATAAGAAGAAAAGCTTCTATAAGACAACAATCCGATCGGACTTGATTTTGTCTTTTGCTTTTGAATTTATTTAGCGATTTTGCCGGCCAGCCATCCTAATTCTTGATAAGTCATCTGAACGTTATTTACTTCGACGGCTGGCCTTTGGGGAAAATTTTGAGAGGATTTAATAAACCAGTTAACAAACATTTTTCACCTCTAGTTGTTTTTTTTCTGTGATTGCCGCCCGAACATTTTGAACGACTGTTTTATAGCTTAGCATCTCCACGATTTGTGAATCGGTAAATTCTATTTCAAATTCATTCTGCAAATTGACTAAAAAATCCACGTGCTCCAAAGAAGTCCACTGATCAATGTTATCGGCCGATGTCTCTTCATCGATGTCGTTTTTCTCAATTTTAAAAACCTTTGCCATAATCGCTTTGATTCTCTTTTCCACGGATGCCGAATCATCAACATCAGCGGCAGTTTCATCTTCACGAATTTCAGCCTTTATCGCTTTGGAAAGCAGCGTTTGAATTTTGCGGATCATAATGTATCACCGTCCGGGCCTTAAAACCATGTTCTTTGACAATATTCTAAATAGACTTCTCCGTAATTTGATTCCAATTCCCTTTCCTCCAGTCTTCTCCAATAAAGGATACAAGTATGCTTTTCGGATTAACGCGACCTGCTTTCTTAAGTTGCTCATAAATAGTACGAATTATCAGGCCCAGGAAATAGAGACCCACGAATGCGAGATAGCCGGTTTTCATTTTCACACCCTCCCCAAAGACCAGATCAAACTGACCATAATTATTGCAGATACGATATGAATCCATTTTGTTCACCTCAGGCGGTTTATGAATGTCAAACCCAAAAACCAAAAGGAGGTAAACCCTGAAAATATCTCAAGCGGCAGAAATTGGGATCGATTGCGACGTTGCCGATGCGAATCGGTGAGGTTTTGCGGCGTTCAAGATCGTAAATTGGCTAGATGCTCATTGTGATATCCAATTATATCCTTTAAGGCGTTTAAGTATTCAGGCTGCTTTGTTCTCCTTGTCTAATTCTAGCATGACAGCCATACCGATTTTTTCAATAGTATAAGGTTTTCTAACATATGTCCCGGCTCCCAGTTGCTGGGCTTTTTTGACTCTATTTGTCTCCGAAAAGCCACTTGCGATAATTGCCTTTTGATTGGGGTGCATTGAAATTATTCGCTCATAGGTTTCCAATCCATCAATTCCAGGAGACATTATCATATCCAATATTAATAAATCCGCTGTGTCATTTCTTAAAAGATTAACGGCTTCCTCGCCACTTGAGGCTAACTTTACGGAATATCCGAGTTGAGATAATATTTTTGAGGCGATCTTGCGTTGCTCTTTAACATCATCAACCACAAGTATTGATTCTCCATTGCCAGTATAATCAGATAATTCTATTGGTTTTTGATCAGCTGCTTTTTCTCTTTTCGTTATCGGAAAATAGAGTTTAAAGATCGTGCCCTTTTCTAACTCACTATCAACATGGATATATCCTTTGTGATCTTTTACCGTACCCCACACAACTGTCATTCCCAATCCGGTTCCGCTTCTCCCCATGACTTTTTTTGTGTAAAATGGCTCAAAAATTCGATTTATTTCTTCAGAAGCTATCCCCACGCCAGGATCTGTGACTGTTAAAATAACATATTCTCCCTCGACAACATCATCATAACCAATTATGGGTTGGTCTATGTACCCGTTTTCTGTACTCAGCCTAATGGTACCACCTTCAACCGTAGCTTCAGATGCATTGGAAATTAAATTCATTACTGTCTTCGAAAGATGAACCGGGGAACCCATAATATTTAAAAGTGAAGAATCAAAACTGGTTTCTATTTCTACCAAGGGATGAAATGCTCTTAATTTATTAAATTCCGGACTAATAAGATACTCAGATATGACATCATTAAGATTTACAATTTCGTTAGTTGATACCCCTCTTCTTGCCAATGTTAAAAGATCTTGCACAATTGCAGCTGCCTTCTTACCTGATTGCTGAATGATCTTGATTGAATCCCGCAATGGGCTATCCTCAGGTAATTCCAATAAAATTAATTCTGGATAACTAACAATACCGGATAAAATATTATTAAGATCATGAGCAACACCCCCGGCAAGTGTACCAATAGCTTCCATTTTCTGAGCCTGCTGCAATTTGTTCTGCAACCGTGCCCTTTCTTCTTCCGCCCTTCTACGATCCGTGATATCCCTGAAAGACCATACACGTCCTGCTCTATTATCTTCAACCATAAGCGGCTCCGAATACCGCTCGAAAACCCTCCCATCCTTGAAATCAAGGATATCAAAGCCACGTCTATCTGTTTGGTATAACTCTTGTACTTTTGAAATAAACATCTGGGGATCTTTTAAATGATCCAAAACGAAATTGAGTAATTTTTGATCATCGTTATTTTTTAGAATATCTTCGGGGATTTGCCACATTTCCCCAAATCGGGTATTTCTCGATAGAACTTGTCCAACTTCGTCAACCACAAGAATGCCGTCAGCCGTCGATTCGATTGTTGCTTTGAGCAGCGTTGTACTATCTTTCAATGCTGCTTCCGCTTTTGTTAATTCGGATACTGTTTCCCTAAGCTTAGTATTTTTTTCCCTTAATTTTTGTTGAGTTCTTTCCCTCAAATTTTCAAAAGAAACAGTAAATGCAAATACCACTAGAAACGAAAAGATATATCTGAATTTAAAATCTCTGGAAAAGGAGGCAGTAATAAACGATTGGTTATCAATCAAAAAAATTAGAAAAATAAAAATCAGCAAAATAGATGTCGCGATGGCTCCTTTTTTGGAACCTAAAAGAAATGAGGCGAACAATGGAAAGGTGTAACACCAAAGATGTCCAGTATTATCGATCCCGCCTGTCGCAAAAAGATAGACGAATAATGCCCCTGCCAAAGCGACACCAAAATAACTCATAAGAAGGTGATACCCTATCTTTTTTAATAATAGCAGAAGAACTATTAAGACACCGGCCACGACTAAATCGAAAACTCCCAGTGTTATATTATCTCTGAATAAGGCGCTAACGCCAAGTGGTACAAGATTTAATATACCAATCAGACTAATTACATTTATCAATATCGCTTTTCGCTTGATTTCGATATCAGCGTCATCATCCAAGCCCCTAATAAAAAAATACTTCACCTGTTGCATAAGGCTATCTTTTTGAGCCGGCATATCCTATACCTCAAAACTATTCTTGCGATCGATCAACATTAGATTATATCGGTAATTATTTAGGATACTTTAGCTCGAGTCTCAAATCCCGACCCTTCCGAGACCTCACGGACAGTCGCCTGACTCGGGGTTTCATTAACATCCGCCCATCCGCCAGGCAATGTCCAACGTCCGTGATCTGCGATTTCTCTTACCAGCAAAATCTTTGAGTCCTTGAACACAACGCCGCGCACATCTATTTTGGTGTTGCATAGCCAAACTCCGAGGCGTTCAATTCTAACACTTTTTGATCGGAAAGGTTTGTGTGATGGGCTATAATTTCGGCAGCGACCTTCCCAATCTGGCGGTAACGATCCTGGTCATAAACGTCTTCAGAAAAATGGAGTCCCGTTTGGCTTATTGCCTGAGGTGATCTTGCCCATTCTATCCAATTTGGCTTCTTCACGATTTTTCACGCAACGGTTGAATCGGGTATTAAACGGAGACCAGTCCTTCTGTCGTCCGTCCCCTGTCGTCTGTCCTCTGTCATCTGTCTTCTGTTATCTTTCCCGCCGACCGCATCCAGGGAATCAGGTAGTACTTGGCGAGTTTAAAGACGGTTGCGCGACGACTCCAGGTGACCCGGGGTATGCGCAGGAAATCTATGCGGTTTGAGGTAACCTTTTGTTTGCGGGTGGTAAAGGCCAGCTGGTAGCCGGCATCTTTAGCCAGTTGCGTCACGGTTTCCGTCGTATTGCCCCAGGGATAGGCCAGATAGGGAACCGCCACGCCGAACTCTTCCTCCAGTAGCTCTTTGGCCAGATGAATTTCCTGCCGTAATTTGTCACCATCGACCTTGCTGAAATTGACGTGGTGGTAGCCGTGGGCGCCAATTTCAACCAGGCCGGTATTTAGCATCATCTTTAATTGGGTCAGATCAAGATGACGCATAGCGGGCACAGAGGGGCGGGTCGAGAAATGGCTCTCGCGACCGATCAGGCCGGCAATTACAAATATGGTAATGGGTATAGCCTGCTGTTTTAGATAGGGGAATACATGCTCGGCAATTGATGCCAGGGCATCGTCAAAGGTCAGCACGGCGGAGCGTTTGGGGATATTTTTTTGGCCCAGCAGCCACGCGTGCAGATCGCTCATGGGGATAAACCGAACTCCCAAACGCCTCAACCAGCGCAGCTGGTGCAAAAACTTGTTCAGGTCAACCGTGCCCCGCGCCTCTTGCCCGGCGGCCAATGGCACCACATTATGACAGGTATAGATGACACAGCTCATAGCTTGCGCAGCCCGTTTTTGCACACCACAGCGGGGTCCGGCCATTTGAAATAGGGATGTTGACTTTGATCGATTATCTGCGGGACGGTCCGCCACTTTTCTACCGGATGGTATAAATGATATGTGCGGGCTTTTGTCTGCAATGGCACCGCACGAAAGGATCCTTTGACGAGGCGGTTGCGAAGGTCGGAATCGCTTTTATTGTATCCGGCGTAATTTTCGTCATAGCCGTTTATTTTTTCAAAAATATCCCGGTTGACGGCGCAATTTCCGCCCCAGATTTTGGGCTTTCTGAAATTAAGTGCCAAGTAGATTCTGCTTTTCCAGTAGCGTTTAAAATTTCTCTTGGCGGATCCTTTCTTCAGATTCCGCGACCGTGCAGCCCCGGCCCAGAATTCCTGTTGCGAAAAAGAATGCTTGTTTTGCAGCACAGCCTCCGAAAGCTGCTGGTTTAAATAATAGACACCGCCCAGGTAAAAGGCATTCGGTTTGAAATGGGCGGCATATGTGGCAAGCAGGTTTGGCGCCGGTATGCAATCGCTGTCCAGAAACAGCAAAATATCGCCACCGGCCCTGCGACTGCCCTCATTGAGAATAAACGCCCGCCGGTAGTTCTGGTGATCATGCCGGCAGTGCTGGATATCCAGTTGCCGGCTGTCTGAACGCGCAGTGGATATCACATCCGCTGTGTGATCCGTTGAGCCGTCATCGGCAACGATAACTTGCCATTGGCCCTCGTAATCCTGCGCTGCAAGGCAAGCAAGGCTTACCCTCAAATAGTCGGCCCGATTATAGGTCGCCACCACGGCCGATATGGAGGGGAGTTTTAGATTTCCGGGCTTCATATTATTGAATCCTGTGTTTGCACAAAATTGACCTCTAAGATTCTAAGTGGCTGCCATAATTTTAGCCTTGACCACTAACAATGTTTAAAGTAATTTGCAACACTCTTAGAAGGTGTTTCAGGTTAACATCAATCTAAAATCTAAACCAGTTTCATCGGTGAACCCTTAAATACCATAAAACTCCAAATCTCAAGCATCAAATTACGAATGGTTCGACGAGCCGTTCGACAGGCTCACGGTCCTGAGCAGGGTCGAAGGACTCACCACCCTGAGCCAGGTCGAAGGGTAAATCTCAAAATACAATATTCAATGATCAAAACATTCAGCATATTTGTCCCGGATTGCTACGCTAACCCTTAAAGACTTGTTTAGTTGACGATACGCGGTAATTATGACGCGTGGATAAGGAAACTTTAATGCAGCAGGTGATTCAAACCCTCGGTGAATATATAAAAGAACAGTACAATGCCGAACTGGATCAACAGGAAAATATATTTAATTCCGGCATCATCGATTCGCTGGGCTTTGTGAATTTAATTGGATTTATCAGCGAAACCTTTGAAATCGAATTTGAGCCCGATGATCTGATCGAGGACAATTTTTACTCCCTTGAGCGGATGGCACAGTTTATTTTGCAGAAAAAAGAATGAAACCATTTCTCGTTCAACATCTTTTAGATTTAACCAGTGACAGGCACCCGGTTAAAGTCGCCGTCAAGCATGGTGAAGATGCCATCACATTTGAACAGCTGCATGCAAAATCCTGCGCCCTGGCGTACGGGCTGCAAAAGTTCGGCATCGGCAGGGGGGAGCGGATCGGTATTTTGCTCGATAAATCCATTAACCAGGTCGTTGCCATGCTGGGCGCGCTGCGGGCCGACTATATTTTTGTGCTCATCAATTCAATTTTAAAGGAAAACCAGGTCCGTCACATTCTCAACGACTGTGGTATCCGGCTGCTCATCGCTTCTGAAAAATACCGCGATCGCTTTCAAAATATCCTCAAGGATACCGAAGTTGAAATCGTTGTCCCGGAACCGGATCTGGCTCAGCTTGCCGCAACCTATGCCGGAAAAAATGCGCGCAATACAAGCACCGGCGAAGATATCGGCAGTATTATCTACACCTCCGGCTCCACCGGACTGCCCAAAGGGATCGTCATCACCCATCGTAACCTGATCGAGGGCGCCCGAATCGTCAGTCACTATCTGGGCATTACGGCCGCGGAACGGATCCTGGGACTGCTGCCGTTTAATTTTGACTACGGGCTGAATCAGCTGATTTCAACCCTTTACCAGGGCTGTACGATTGTCCTGTTTCAATTTTTCATGCCCAATTCCCTGCTCAAGATTCTAATCGATGAAAAAATTACCGGACTGCCGGCGATCCCCACCATCTGGTCTGCGGTGTTCAATCCGCAGATTTGTAAAATAGATCCCGGGCAGCCATACCCGGATTTGAGATATATCAGCAACACCGGTGGCAAACTTCCGGTTGCGATTGTAAAAAATATCAGGCAGCTTTTCCCGGCAACCGAACTGTTTCTGATGTACGGGCTGACCGAAGCCTTTCGCTCCACCTATCTGGATCCCGCTGAAGTGGATCGGCGACCGGATTCGATCGGCAAAGCCATTCCGAACGTCCGGGTGGAGGTGGTCGATGAAAACGGTAAAATATGCGAGGCGGGTGAGGTCGGGGAGTTGATTCACGGCGGAGCCTGCGTCACGAAAGGCTATTGGAACAATCCTGAACTGACCGCCCGGACCTTTCGGCCAAATCCGATGTTGCCCAAAAAAAATCAGTTTCTGGACCGGGTGGTTTATTCCGGTGATCTGGTCAAAAAAGACCGTGAGGGTTTCCTGTACTACGTCGGACGCAAAGATGCGATGATCAAAAAAGAAGGCTATCGGGTTTCACCGACCGAGGTCGAGGAATTGCTGATGACCCATCAGGATGTCTTTGAGGCCGTGGCCTGGGGCCGGGAACGTCAAACCGCTAAAATCGAGATTGTGGCACTGGTCACCGCCGGGCGGGAACTTGACATCAAGGAACTCTCAAAATTCTGCCGGCAAAAGGCACCCGAATATCTGGTTCCGGACCGGATATGGATTATGGACCATTTTGCCAGAACAGAAACCGGCAAAATAGACCGGCCCCGGGTCATCAAGGAGGCCTATGCTAAATATGACCGCTGATCTGCTGCAGGCGGCACAACGCTTTGATACGCCGCTGTATGTGTATGATTTCGATGCGATTGAGGCACGGCTGGCTGCTTTGAGGTCGTCAATCCACGGCAGAGTAAAACTCTTCCATGCCGTCAAGATGGGCGGTATACCCTCGCCGTTCGGTGTCGATGAGGAACATGCGGCTGAGATTATCGATCTCATCCTCTTTTTGGGCCATGAGACCCCGCGCGAGATTCTCATTAAAGACGGTCAGGCTGTTGTAATCCGGCAGCGCAAGGATGTTACGCAATTCAACTAGTCGCCCTGCGGTCCGCCGGGTACCAAATTCGAATTTAATTGGTGCGCTCTATTGGGAAAAATATTCCAGCACCGAAAACCTGATCCTGTGGGCTTGGATCCGCTACTTTTCGACTGGGCACTAATTAGCTAAAAAAATAAAAAAATATTTTAAAAGAGCAAAGGTTTTCGCATGTTATCCCCGAATAGAACTATCTTTGCCGGTTAACACGGAATTTTTTGCTTGATATCCGCTTATTTCTGCAATAATAAAAGGTATTCTTTGATCAGAGGCATTTTCCAAAGGGGTGTCCTCCTGCCTTTTTAAACGGTTTTTCCCTGAATTCCGCAAACGGTGGCTGATCTTGGTCCGCCCCGGTCGGTTTAAATTAGAAACAAAAACGTTGTATAACTAGTTGTAGAATCTGCGAGACCTATTAAAAAATAAGGGAGATAGTCATGGCCATCAGTCAGGAACTGTTAGATATTTTAGCCTGTCCAAAGTGCAAGGGAGACCTGTATCAGAATGATGCTAAGGACGGTTTGATTTGTGATCAATGTAAACTAATGTACGAGATTCGGGATGATATCCCGATTATGCTGATTGATGAAGCCAAATCGCTTGATGAATAGTTATATGTCATTAGTTAATTGTTATTCGTTCACGGCAGATGCGTAAGGCCAAAGCTACCAATAACTGACAACCAATAACCAATCACGAATCGCATGAGCATTCCTCGAGCGCCGCGGCCGGCGAAATTGGTCATCGGGCTTATCATGAAGGACAGGGCACTGATTGAGCCTTTAGGTGTTGAGCTTTCGGCCGGCTTCGGTTCGGTGGACATGGTCAGTTCCTGGATGCCCTTTGACTATACATCTTATTATGAGCCGGAGATGGGAACGCCGCTCTTTCGGCGGGTGCTGACCTATAATAATTTGATCGATCAGGATAAATTGCCTGAAATTAAGTTGACAACCAATCGCCTGGAGCAGTCCTTTGCGCAAAGCGGCAGACGCAGAGTCAATATTGATCCGGGGTATCTGCTTTACGAGCGGTTTGTGCTGGCCTCGGGCAAAAATTTTTGTCACAGAATTTATATCGGCAGCAGCATCTATGCGGATTTAACGTTAATTTATCAACGGGGCCGGTATGAAAAACTTCCCTGGACCTACCCTGATTATGCGGATGAGCCAATGCTGGAATTTCTGACCCGGGTTCGCCGCAAGTATGCTGTTGATTTAAAAACAAACTGACAATTGGATCCAGGCGTGGCGATTCGTTTTGCCATTAGGCCGTTGTTATCCAAATTCTTGAGGGGGACCCCCAAATTATGATCAAAAGTATGACCGGTTTTGCAGCGGCTGAGGTGATCGCCGGAGATATCACGGTGTCGGTGGACATCCGCGCATTCAACAGCAGGCATCTGGATATCGTCCTGCGCGCACCTTCCAGCTATATGGCGCTGGAAGAGAAAATGAAAGGGCTGATCACCCGGCAGATCGTCAGGGGACGGTTAGAGGTGAAAGTTCAGATTAAAGACGGTTCGGAGGGAACCGTCGCCTTTGAAATCGATTGGTCCAGGGCCAACGCCATGCATGGCGCTCTGGTTCAATTAAAAGATAAATTAGACCTGAAAAATGATATTTCCGTGGACCACCTGCTCAACGTGGGGGGGATGATCAAGCCGGTCGAAAAGGTGGACGAATCCGACAGCATATGGTTGACGGCTAAGGAGTGTCTCAACCGGGCCATAGATGAACTTGAATCCATGCGCCGTAAAGAAGGCGATTTCATTGCCGACGATTTATTTGCACGCCTGGATTTCATCGAGACCTGCCTGATGGAAATTAAAGGTGACTCGAACAATCTGATATACCAGTATCAGGAAAGATTAAAGGAGCGCATCGCTGCCTTAACCCAGGAGACGGTTGAACTCGATCCCGCACGGCTTGCCCAGGAGGCGGCCTATCTGGCGGACCGCAGCGATATTTCAGAGGAAATTGTCCGGGCAGAGAGCCATGTCCAGCAGTTTCGGCATATTATGCGTTCAGAAGAGCCCGGCGGCAGAAAGCTTAACTTTTTGCTGCAGGAGCTTCATCGGGAATTCAACACCATCGGATCCAAGATAGGCCATGCCGATACCTCCCACAGGATTGTGGATGTCAAAGCTGAATTGGAGAAAATCAGGGAGCAAATTCAAAACGTGGAATAAAATATTATACGCACACAGCACATTGCGATTATGGAGGTAGAATGGATCAGAATCTATTAAACATCGGCTTTGGAAGTACCGTTGTTTCCGATCGGGTGGTTGCCATTGTTTCCCCGAATTCGGCACCAATGAAGCGGCTCAAAGATGAGGCCCGGGATGAAAAACGCCTGATCGATGCAACGCACGGACGCAGAACCCGCTCCATAATTATCATGGACAGCAATCACGTGGTTCTATCGGCCATTCAGGCAGAAACTATTTCGCAACGTTATGCGGCGCAGAAGGAATCGTCCTGATTAGACATGAGCAAACAATATTCGCAAAAGGTTCGCACCAATCCCACGTCCAGCGTGCCTGATAGACCGGGCCTTCTTTTTATTCTGTCAGCCCCTTCCGGCGCCGGAAAATCAACCATCTGCCGCGCCGTGCTGGATCATTTCCCGGATATGTTGTACTCGATTTCCTACACGACCAGACCTCCCCGCAAAGGGGAGCAAGACGGAGTCCATTATTATTTTATCGCCGAAGATGATTTTACAAACGGAATTGAACGGGGGCGGTGGGCTGAATGGGCAAAGGTCCACGACAACTACTACGGTACCTCCGCAGACCTGCTGGACCGGGTGCTCAACGGCGGTCAAGATATAATACTGGACATTGATGTTCAGGGAATGCGCCAGATTCTGAATAGGTACCCCGCCGGTATTACGATATTCATTATGCCGCCCTCCCTGCAAACGTTGCGGTCCCGTCTGGAAGCCCGGGGCACTGACAGTCCTGAGGTTATTGCCCTTCGCTTAAAAAATGCGCAGGCTGAGATGGCCCAAAAAGAGCTGTACCGTCACGTAATTATCAACGATCAGCTGGCGGATGCTATCGCAGAGCTGATCGGCATCATCGAGAAGTGTTGCTCGTGAAGACCGAAATACTGTACGGTATCCACCCGGTACACGAAATGTTGTCGGCCGGGCGCAGGCGGGTTTACGAGATTTATCTGGCAAAAGAAAAAAATACGGCCCGTCTCAAGCCGATCATATCCCTGGCAGAATCACGAGGTATTTCTCGGCAAACCATTGGAAGCGCCAATTTCAAAGCCCTAGTCGGCCCGGTAGTTCACCAGGGCGTGGCGGCCAGGGTGAGCCCGTATCCCCTAGCCACCTTGACGGAAATCCTGCAGACGTCCCAGGCCGGGGATGATCGGTTTTTTCTGCTGATGTTGGATAGCCTCATCGACCCCCAGAACCTGGGCGCCCTGATCCGAACCGCGCTGTGTGCCGGAATTGACGGCGTCATACTGCCCAAAGACAACTGTGCAACACCGACCACCGCCGTTTCCAGGGCATCTGCCGGTGCCCTTGAGCACATTAAATTAAGCCGGGTAACCAACCTGGTGCAGACCATAAAACTTTGTAAAAATCGCGGACTGTGGATCATTGGTTTGCTAAAAGATGCGCAGCAGTCGATATATGCCGGGGATTTAGCCGGATCGATTGCCCTGGTGCTTGGCGGAGAGCAAAAGGGCCTTCGCCCTTTAGTCAGAAAAAATTGTGATTTTTTATTTTCCATTCCCCAACAGGGGCCGGTCGATTCTCTCAATGCCTCGGCGGCCGGTGCGGTTGCCATGTATGAAGCCTGGCGCCAGAGGCAGGAAAGATAGGTGTCAGGCGGCGCTGACGGTCTGAAAATGGGCCAGATTAATCGAAAAAGAAACTCTGAAAAAGCGAACATCTAACATCGAACGTCGGATATTGATGACGCTGCGCTTTATCTATTTTAAAACATGCGAATCACAAAGTTTCTTTTTCGATTAAACTGGCCGCTTTTCAGGCCAGCGGCTGGGCTGAAACCTGAAACCAGCACCTCAAGGGGCAGCATTTGCTAACCAGACTGCTTTCCAGACAGTACAAGACCTTGCACCGCATCGTTTTTCCGCCCAAATGTCTGGTGTGTGACCGCTTTTTTCATCCCCCGGAATGTCATACCGCTGTGGTTGCCGAAGGTGTCGGCTGCAAACAAGATCCAGCACCTTTATCATTGCAGAGCCGGCTTGACAGATTGCTCTCAGTTTGTTTATGTCAGACCTGCATCAGGGGACTGGTCGCGGTTGAATCTCCGATATGTGATTGTTGCGGAATCCCTTTTCAAGGCCGGCAAGGGGCAGGTCATCGCTGCGGTGAATGCATCACACAACCGAAATATTTCAGAATTGCCCGCGCGCCGCTGATATATGAGCAAATTTTAACGCGCGTCATTCATTGCTTTAAGTATAAAGGCAAAGTTCAACTGGCTGAGCCACTGGCAGAACTTCTCCTGACAGCCTTCAAGATGTTTTGGGAAAATGACCGCATCGATATCATTTTACCGGTGCCACTTCACATAAAAAGATTCCGGAAACGGGGATTCAATCAGGCCCATTTGCTGGTTCGTAACTGGAATATTCTTGCCGGGCAGCATCCCAATCGCCTGGTCGAATTCCAGATCGAGCGCAACCTGTTAGTCCGGACGGTGGCAACCGCACCGCAAACGGCTCTCGGGCGTACCCAGCGGGCCGTCAATATAGAAAATGCCTTTGATCTTAATGACCCGCATAAGGTAAAAGACAAGCGCGTCCTGCTAATCGATGACGTATACACCACCGGTGCAACGGTGAATGAATGTGCGCGTTTGCTGCTAAACTGCGGCGCGCGGGATGTGGACGTACTCACGCTGGCCCGGGCCGTCTGATTCGGCCCAGGGGAGTCAGGACGACCGATATAAAATCGGCATTTTAATATCTGAATTTTAGCGCAGCAATCTGCACGCCAAGTTCATTGCGGTAACTTGATCCCGAATATCACCGGGGGCTGTTTACATGCTAAATTCAGGCTATAACACTGCCATAGGATGATAATGGATGCAGCAAAAAAAATCGTGACCCTTGAAAAGCTTGTGGCCGGGCTGGGCAGGGCCCGCAAATCCGGTAAGAAGATTGTATTCACCAATGGATGCTTTGATATCCTGCATGTCGGACATGTCCGGTATCTTGCAGCTGCCGGATCCGAAGGAGATCTGTTGGTAGTCGGTTTGAATTCCGATGCATCGGTCCGCACCATAAAAGGTGACAAACGGCCGCTCGTGCCCCAGGACCAGCGGGCGGAAGTTCTGGCGAATTTGATCTGCGTGGATTTTGTTGTCGTCTTCGATGCCCCGGATCCCGCGACGCTGATTGAGACCCTTGCGCCGGATGTGCTGGTCAAAGGGGCGGACTGGGCCGAAGCGGAAATTGTGGGTGGCGATTTTGTGAAATCCAGGGGCGGCAAAGTTGTGCGGGTTTCCCTGGTGCCGGCTGCTTCTACAAGTGGAATTATCGAGATAATAGTTGAAAGATATTCTGGCAAACAGGAAGCAGAAGACAGTAAGGAGTAGGCCGTAGACAGTAGGTCCAATCTGTTCATGGTTGCAGGCGTCAGTAAGTATTGAATCCTGAATTCTGAACACTGATATGGTTACAACTGAAGGCCAACACTTGTGAACGAAAGTCCATTTTCATGAGCGACTCCGACCCAGCGGGTCGATTTCGGTTGCTGACACCTCATATGAAACTTCAAGAAGTTAAAAAGCGAACCGCAGAACCGCAGAATATCGAATATCGAATGTCGAAGGGTGGTTTCGCTTCGCTCAGTCATTTATTTATAAAATAGACAGGATACATTCCTTCGACATTCGACATTCATGATTCGATATTTGATATTCGCTTTTTCAAAGTTTCATTTGTTGATCAAACTGGCCGCTCCGCGGCCAGCGGATGGGCTGACACCCGAAACCTGACATCTGAACACTGCTGGTAAATGCATTTTCCCATATCACCCCGGCGGGGTGGACCAAAGCCGGGCCCTCTGGGCCCGGATAATAAATCGGGGGCCTTAACGATTTGATTCTAACAACCGACAACGGAACACCTTTTTACCGGTTTGAGAATCTGGCAGCCTGCGCCGACATTGGCCACGGAATTTTTACGCGCAACGCCGGCTGCAGCCCACCGCCCTTCAACAGCCTAAATGTCGGCCACGGGATTGGCGATGATGATTCCAGGGTTGAAACAAACAGGCGGACCATCGGGCGCTGTTTCAGGGGGGCAGAACTTGTTTATGCCCGTCAGGTTCACGGCCGGCAGGTGATAATCCTGGCTGATTATCCCGGGGGGCAAGGGGCAACGCCACACCCTGCAGCGCCTGTCGTCGGCGATGCCATCGTGACGGACCAACGTCAAAAGTACCTGGTCATCCAGGTCGCCGACTGCCAATCAGTGCTTTTGTACGAACCGGTCCGGCAGGCAGTCGCCAATCTGCATTGCGGATGGCGGGGAAGTGTTCAAAACATCATCGGCCGCACGGTTGAGACGATGGTGCTGCATTTTGATTGCAGCCCCGCGAACATTATCGCCGGGATCGGTCCCTCCCTGGGACCTTGTTGTGCTGAATTCATCAACTATAAAGCCGAAATTCCGCCGGCGTTGTGGGGCTATAAGGATTCAACCGATCATTTTGATTTTTGGTCCATCAGCCGGGATCAAATGGTGCAAGCCGGTGTTGCGCCGGAAAATATAGAATCCAGCCGGATCTGCACCCGCTGCCGTGCGGATGAATTCTTCTCCTACCGCAGCGAAAAAACCACCGGTCGATTTGCGGCGGTGATCGGACTTAGATAATTGAAAAGGGATTGAGGGATTGAGGGATTGGGGGATTGAGGGATTGAGGGATTGAGGGACTCAGGCGTTAAAGGTTAAAATCAATTAAATTTAGATAGAATTCCTTCAATTGCTAAATTCCAAAATTGAATATTTGTGGAATTCAATCTGATTATATGTTTTAAATAAGCCACGAATTAACACGAATTTTCACGAAATTTTTTATTTTTGGCCCCGGTTTTTGGCGAGTGCCGCTATTCGTGGTCATTCGTGTCAATTCGTGGCTAAATAAATTTAAATCGACAGTATACCTTAAATCTTCAGTCTTCAATCTTCAATTGAGAAAACGCCATGTTTCAACAGCAGTCAAAAGTATTGTTCAACGAGCCGGTAAGTGATGCATATTACAAGATCGGATTGGCATGTTCGGAGCATTTTTCGATGGCTAAAGCCGGCCAATTCATTATGCTGCGAACCACCCGTCAGACCCAGCCTTTATTGCGGCGGCCCTTTTCGATTCACAATCTGATCATTAACAGCGGGGTCACAGAAGGTCTTGAGATCCTGTACAAGGTTGTGGGGCAGGGAACTGCTTTGCTGGAACGGCAAAAACCCGGCGACATTGTCGATATATTTGGACCGCTGGGATCGGGTTTTCTAATCCCCCGTCAGGCCGGGCGTATATACTTCGTAGCCGGAGGAATCGGGGTTGCGCCGCTGGTTTTTCTGGTTTCTCAACTGGGTCGCCGCAACATTGATCTTTCAGATTGTCGGGCCTTTATCGGTGGTCGCAAAAGAGAGGACCTGCTATGCCTTGACGATTTTATTCAACATGGGGTTTCAGTACAGACCACCACCGATGACGGCAGTGCCGGAGATCAATGCCTGGTTACCCATCCGCTGGAAGATGTCGTCGAACAGACAAAACCCGATATCATCGTCGCCTGCGGACCGATGGAAATGCTGGCCTGCATTATCGGTATCACGGAAAAATTCGATGTGCCGTGCCAGGTCTCCATTGAAACGATGATGGCTTGCGGCATGGGGGCCTGTCTGGGGTGTGCGGTTGAGGGGCGGGATCAGCCGGATCGTTATCTGCATACCTGCCTGGATGGACCCGTTTTTGATGCGGCAGAGCTTAAATTTTAGCTCAGCATTAAAGAATGGATAATTTTTGAATTTACCTTGACTTGAAGCAAATCCTTTGTTAGGTACTGAACCTTTAAATCGATCTGGTTTCAGACTTTTTCGTCAGAGAGGGTGTCATTTCAATGAAAAGAGAAACCAGACGCGCGTATAAGGATCTGGCTTACTACAGCAGTCTCGGCATCTCGGTTGCATTGGCGATTTTTATCGGCTTGGGGATCGGGGTTTGGTTGGACCGTAAATTTGACACATCGCCCTGGTTTACGCTGATTTTTTTAGTATTTGGAATTATTGCCGGTTTTCGAAACATCGCGCTGGTCATAAAGCGGGCCCGCAAATTATAAACTTATCAGGCAGCCGGGCTCAAAAAGAGAGTAGAGTGGATATTCAAAAACGCATACTGACATTTGTCACCCGTTCGAACTGGATCCTGTTTCTGGCAGCCAGTATCCTGGGATTTCTGCTATTGCCCGCTGATTTTGCCAAGGGCGTCCTTTTTGGCGGTCTGCTGGTCACCGTCAATTTTCACCTGCTGGCCGGCACTTTGCGAAAAGCACTGACCCCTCCGCATCTTTCCTCCCATAACCTTGTTATTGCAAAATACTTTCTGCGATTCATCGGCAGCGGATTTATTATTTTCATTTTGATTGCCGGAAACTATGTGAACCCTGTGGGCCTGGTCATCGGTCTTTCCGTAGTGGTATTCAGTATCATGCTTGCGACCCTGTGTGAAATCACAAAACTTATTTTCAAGGAGGCGGTATAAGGATGGAACACCCCTATCTATTTCTAGTCAAACTGTTTGAGTTGATCGGGCTGGGGCATTTTGCACATGCCTATCCCCATGTAATTTATTCCTGGTTTGCTATCCTTTTGCTGATCATTTTTGCGGTGCTGGCTACCCGCAAAATAGAAATGGTTCCCACCAAGGGGCAAAATTTCTTTGAGATTATTATCTCGGGCATGGAAGAATTTATGGTCGATATTACCGGCGAAGAGGGCCGCTGGTTCTTTCCCATTATCGCCACCATATTCATTTATGTTGCAACATGTAACTTAATGGGACTGGTTCCGGGTTTCTATCCCCCCACGGCCAGCATCAATACGACCGTGTCCTGTGCAATTCCCGTGTTTCTGTTCACGCACTTTATTGGTATCAAGTACCATGGCATTAAATATATCAAACATTTTCTGGGGCCCGTATGGTGGCTGATTCCGATCATTCTGCCGATTGAGATCATCGGCCATCTGGCCAGAGTTCTATCGCTTTCCTTCCGGCTTTTCGGCAACATTACCGGCCATGAGCTCGTGCTGGCCATTTTATTCATGCTGGCCGGTGCATTTTTCGCACCACTGCCGATTATGGCCATGGGCATATTTGTGGCATTTGTCCAGGCTTTCGTCTTCTTTCTGCTGTCGATTATGTATTTCGCCGGTGCCATGGAAGAAGCGCATTAAGCGCCAAAACGATTGAATATTTTCGATTGAAGATTGAATATTCAAGGATAGTCTCCGGCTAATCGAATAAAAAAGACGGCCATAAATATTCAATAATCACTATTCACTATTCAGTATTCAATTTTAATTGCTCACAATGGGTGACATGGAAGAAGCCCAATAACTAATCAACTATAGGAGGTAAACTAGAGTATGGAAACAAAAGCATTAGAGTTTTTTATCGCGTGCGTAACGGCGGCCGGTTTCGGAATTGCGATAGCGGCATTTGGTTGTGGTATTGCCCAGGGTATCGGACTGCGCGCTGCAGTGGAAGGCATCGCCAGAAATCCTGAGTCATCCGGTAAGGTAACGGTTACCATGCTGATCGGTCTTGCTCTGATCGAATCGCTGTGTATTTATGCGCTCGTCGTTGCTTTGATCCTTATTTTTGCACATCCCCAGGCAACTTCGATTGCCGCTCTGTTTGCTCGTTAATAACAGAAGATGTGCCAGATCAACAAAAAGGCTGGGTCCGCAATGCGGACCCAGCCTTTTTATTTTAACAATCAAAACCGGATAATACTTTAGTTTTCCCATAACCTGCCGATATAGGCCTCAATGGGGCCGCAAGCCTGTTGATATTTTTCCCGGCTGTTCTGCACCCAAACGATATCTCTTTTGTCATAAAAAAAAATCATGGGCCATAAAGGTGATTGACTATGGATGAGCAACAAATCCTGAAACAGTTAAATACAATAAAGGATATTCCCACCCTTCCGACCATCGTGTATGAATTGAATCAGCATCTGGAGAACCCTGAGACTTCCATTGCGACTGTCTGTGAAACCATCGAAAGAGATCAGGCGATGGCGCTGAGAATTCTAAAACTTGTCAATTCTGCTTTCTATGGTTTTAAATCCAAGGTCAGTGACATTAAAAACGCAGTGGTCCTGCTGGGCTTTAATGCGGTACGCAACGCCATTGTCTCCGTCTCGGTTATCAAAGCCCTGCCCAAAAATGCTTTGTTTCAGGATTTTGAAATGGATGCCTTCTGGAAGCATTCCCTGGCAGTGGCCGTGACCAGCAAAAATATTGCACAAAAAGCCAATGGGGAATCACCGGACAACTGTTTTGTCGGCGGTCTGCTGCACGATGTCGGTAAAGTCATTATGGCGCAATACTTCCGGGACTTGTTTGTCAAGGTCTGGACTTACATGCAACAGGAATGTCTGTCCTTTTACGAAGCCGAGCAGCACGAGCTGCCGATCGATCATGCCAGGATCGGAGCCTATCTGGCCCAGCGCTGGGCGCTGCCCCAGGGCCTGATCGATGCGATCCGTTGGCATCAGGATTTTCAACCCGAGATCCCCAATGCGAAATTTGTCATGAATATTTATCTGGCCAACATTCTGGTCAACAGTTATGACGAAAATCCGGATTGCGAAATCGATATGGCAGCCTTGCATCCGAAGGCCGTTAAATTCTTGATGGAACAGATGGAAGATATTGGAGATTGGTACTATGGTCTGACAGATGAAATCGAGGCGGCCTACTCGCTGTTTTTGGATCCGGAGTTTTAACGCGGGTTGCGGGTTGCGGGTTGCGTGGTACGGGTTGCGTGGTACGGGGTGCGGGTTGCGTGGTACGGGTTGCGTGGTACGGGGTGCGGAATTTGGAGGGCGTTAGCCGGACATTATCATTCGAACTTTGGTGTCTAATTTCTAGCGCCAATCCCGTATCCGTCAACCGGCTACCGGTATCCAGATACCATCATCACACATCGAGTATCTTTGCCAGATACTGCCCCGTGTAGGAATCGTTGAGTTTGGCGATTTCTTCTGGGGTTCCGCAGCCGATGACATAGCCCCCCTCATCACCGCCTTCCGGACCTAAATCGATGATATGGTCAGCGGTCTTGATGACATCCATATTGTGCTCGATAACGATGACTGAATTGCCGGCCTCCACCAGTTGATTGAGTACATCCAGCAGTCTGCGGATGTCATCAGCATGCAGGCCGGTAGTCGGTTCATCCAGAATATAAACAGTTTTGCCGGTTCCCTTTTTACTGAGTTCCCGGGAGAGCTTTACTCGCTGGGCTTCTCCGCCGGAGAGGGTGGTGGCCGGCTGTCCGATTTGAATATAACCCAGTCCCACCTCCACCAGGGTTTGCAGCTTGGATCTAATTTTTCCAACTCGCGAAAAAAACGCCGTGGCCTGATTGACGGTCATCTCGAGCACCTCTTTGATGTTTTTGCCTTTGTAGCGAATTTCCAGGGTTTCACGATTATACCGCTGACCCTGACACACATCGCAGGCGACGTAAACATCCGGCAAAAAGTGCATTTCGATTTTGATGATGCCGTCGCCCTGGCAGGCTTCACAGCGCCCCCCCTTGACATTAAAGCTGAAGCGTCCCGGTTTATAGCCGCGCATGCGGGCTTCAGGGGTACGGGAGAAAAGATCTCTGATAAAGGAAAAAACACCGGTGTAGGTTCCGGGATTGGAGCGCGGTGTGCGGCCGATGGGCGACTGGTCGATATTGACGATCTTATCAACATGCTCTATCCCCCGCACACGGCTGTGGGCGCCGGCCGAGATTCTTGCCTGGCGAAGTTTTTGAATCAGGGCCGGATGCAGTGTTTCCAGGACCAGCGTGGATTTACCCGATCCGGACACGCCCGTGACACAGGTAAAGCAGCCCAGCGGAAAAGCGACCTTGATATTTTTTAAATTGTTTTGTGAGGCATCTTCGATAATAATTTCCTTTTTACGGTTCAGGCGCCGGGCCCGCGGGATTTGAATTGATTTGCGGCCGGATAAGTACTGGCCCGTCAGAGATGACGCATCGGTCAGCAGCCTGGCGGATTCTCCCGCAAAAACCACCTGTCCGCCGTTAACCCCGGCCCCGGGGCCCATGTCGACGACATAATCGGCGGCGCGGATGGTCTCCTCATCATGCTCGACCACCAGCACCGTATTGCCCAGATCACGCATTTTGAAAAGCGTTGCCAGCAGGCGTTCGTTATCCTTTTGGTGCAGGCCGATACTGGGCTCGTCCAGCACATACAGCACACCGGTGAGTTTGGATCCGATCTGAGTGGCCAGACGGATCCGTTGACTTTCACCGCCCGATAACGACTGGGCGGCCCGATCAAGGGTCAGGTATGACAGACCGACATTTCGTAAAAAGCCCAGGCGTTCAACGATTTCCCGCAGAATTCTTCTGGCAATAATTTCTTTTTTACCCGCCAGTCTCAGGTTCAGGAAAAAATCGCGGGATTTGGCCACCGATAAGGCCGTCACTTCGGAAATATTGAGGTCGCTGATTTTTACCGATCGGCCGGCCCGGTTTAATTTTGTTCCGTTGCATTCCGAGCAGGGTCGAAAGTTCATGTATTGCTTTATCTCTTCGCGCATATAATTGGAGTCCGTTTCGCGGTAACGGCGCTCCAGATTGGGAATAACACCTTCAAACGGTTTTTGATACGTGTAGCGGCGGTTGTCGCGTTCAAAATAGAAGTTGATCGTTTGCTTGCCGGTACCGTTGAGCAGGACCTGTTGAAAATCTTGCGACAGATCTTTATAGGGTGTGTAAATATCGGCTCCATAGTGTTTGGTCAATGCGTCTAGAAATTCAATAAAATGCATGCTGTTTCGTTTGGCCCAGACACTGACGGCACCTTCCCGCAGAGATAGCTCACGATTCGGAATGATAAGATCGGGATCCAGTTCGGTGGTCCACCCCAAACCGTCGCAGTTCGGGCAGGCACCCTGGGGGGAATTAAATGAAAAGCAGGCCGGCGTGAACTGCGGGTAGCTGATTTTGCAATTAATGCAGGCGGATTTTTCACTGAACAGGATAGTTTCCTGGCCGGGTATGAGTATCGAGACGATCCCGCCGGCCTGGGCTAATGCCAGCTCCAGTGAATCTGCCAACCGTTTGCGGATTGCTTCCTTTATGATCAGCCGGTCCACGACCACGTCGATATCATGTTTTTTGGTTTTGCCAAGCTTGCCGATCTCCTCAATGTCCAGTATATCGCCGTCGACGCGAACCCGTGCAAATCCTTCTTTTTTCAACCGCCTGAACAGCTTTTCGTGACTGCCTTTTTGACCGCCTACCAGAGGCGCCAGGATCATTACGCGGGAACCTTCGGTCAACGACATGACGCTGTCCACGATTTGATCGATGGTTTGGGAGGAGATGGGACGGCCGCAATTATAGCAATGGGGCGTGCCAACCCTGGCATATAGCAGACGCAGGTAGTCATATATCTCAGTAACCGTACCGACAGTCGATCGCGGATTGTGGCTGGCTGCTTTCTGCTCAATGGCGATGGCGGGCGAAAGACCTTCGATCAAGTCCACATCAGGCTTGTCCATGCGTTCTAGAAACTGACGGGCATAGGTCGAAAGAGATTCGACATATCGGCGTTGACCTTCGGCGTAGAGGGTGTCGAAGGCCAGTGTTGATTTGCCGGAGCCGGAAAGGCCGGTGATAACCACCAGTTTGTTGCGCGGCAATTCGACATCAATATTTTTCAAATTGTGCTGTCGGGCACCCTGGATAATGATTTTTTCCGAAGTCATACAGTTGTTTTTCCTTCTAACCTGCTATACCCTAGCCCGGCCAAGCCGGTTGGAGCAAATCGCAAATCCCGCTCTATCGGGCAAATGCAATCTGTGATATTCCGCGGCACTTGGTGATGAACGTTTAGCAAAACCGTTTACCTTTACATGGTTCCCAAAATTAATTCAAATAAATTTGCTGCATTAAAAAACAAAATATCGGTCCTAAGCCGCTAAGCGCCTATTCTAATTGCAGTTTATCTTTCTTGAAAGTTATCAACAATTATTTATATAAGTATTTTAAAAATTAAAGAGAATAGCCGATAATTAGAGCTTTCGGAAGAAGCCGTGATTGTTAATAACTAGAGGCAATTGGTGGATATGCTTAGAATACTTGATAAAACCTATCAGCATAAAAAGTTTGTATTTAAGCCTAGTTGTCAGGCGATCTATAAATAATTTAAATGATAACGGGTAGATAAAAATTGTTCAAAAAAGATTTGACGGAGACCTGAAAATCGTGTTTATCCGGTTTGACACAAACGGTCGAATGCCATAAATCAGGCTCATGTTATCTGCTGGTTAGCGCAACCTGATGTAAACCTTCCCAACCCATAACTTCATAAACTTAACTTTAGAAAGAACCTTGCGGCAGTTTCAACCGCAAAACATTGGCGTTATCCTGAATGCAGGGTAACGATTTAGAACAATACGCCCTATGGAAGCCGTCTGGAAAAAAGTAAAATCTGCGATTAAAAAACGCATCGCCGGTCACAGCTATCAAATGTGGATCGAACCGTTGGAGGTTCAACAAATTGAAGATAGCACCTGGGTTGTGTATTGTCCGAATTTCTTCTCCAGAAAACGGGTTCAGGGCCTTTATGGTGCCTTAATTCAAAACGCCATACAAAACGAGCTGGGCCAGGAATGTAACCTGTTGTTTAAAATCTCCAACAAGTCCAACGGGTCGAAACCCAAAGCAGCCGAGGTTTTTCAATTGCCGTTGCCAAATGACATAGTCCGTCCATTTAACGGACGATTTTTACGCCGGGATTTCACCTTTGATCAGTTTGTTGTCGGCAGCAGCAATGATTTTGCCTATTCAGCGTCCCTTGCACTGGCTTCGCGGCGGGAGACCCAGCAAAATGCCTTGTTCCTGCTTTCCAAGACCGGCATGGGAAAAAGCCATCTGTCCCAGGCGATCGGTCATCATGTTATGTCTAACCACCCCAGGGACCGGATTTATTATATTACTGCTGAAGATTTCAGCAATGAGATGGTTCGGGCCTATCGGCATAACGCCATTGACAAATTCAAAGAAAAATACCGCAACCAGTGTGATGTTTTACTCCTGGAAGACGTCCATTACCTGAGCGGCAAAGAGCGAACCCAGATAGAGTTGGCCTTGACCCTTGATACGCTTTTCGAATCCGGTAAGCGAATCATCTTTTCCAGCTGCTATCTGCCGGCTGAAATTCCCAAGCTCAATGATAAATTAAGATCGCGATTGTCATGCGGCCTGATTTCAGCCATCGAACCGCCCAATTTTCGGACCCGGGTGCGAATCCTGCAAAAAAAGGTCGGGATATACGATTGCCGGCTACCTGAAAACGTGATTCATTATTTAGCGGGGGAGTTGACCGATGATGTCCGACAGCTTGAAAGCGGACTCAACGGCGTTGCCGCTAAATCTTCCCTGATGGGAATCCCCGTTGATATTCAACTGGCTGAAAGCGTCGTCAAAAATATAGTTCGTCAGCGCAAACGCATCACCATTGGGGTGATCAAGAAACTGGTGTGCAAATACTACAATGTAGGCTTAGAAGATATCGTTTCCAAATCCCGCAAACAGAACCTCCTGCGGCCCAGACAAATGGCCATTTACCTGGCACGACGCTTTACGGATGCGCCATTGCAGACGATCGGAAAATCGTTCAATCGCTACCACGCCACGGCACTGCACTCCATCGGCTGTATTGAGCGCGGTCTGAAACAGGACAGCACGATTCAAAAACAGGTCGGGTTCTTTTGCCAGAAACTGGAGTCTGGTAAATTTTAATTCCTATTCGGCCGGAATAACAGATGAACAAATTCCACTTTCGCAACCCAAATAATGCAGGAGCGCGGATTTGCAGGAATTATAGTTTAATATTTTTATTTAATATAATTCTCAAGCACTGAATTTTTCTGGCTACTGATCCCTATAGCTCCAGTAAACCGATCATTTCATCATGAATATGCCCGTTGGTTACCAGAATTTCTTGATCCCCCAGTTTGTATGGCTGATTGGAAAATGTGGTGACGGTTGCCCCGGCTTCGGATGCAATCAGCGCTCCGGCGGCGGTATCCCACGGTTTCAGGCATTGCTCCCAAAATCCTTCAAAGCGGCCGCAGGCCACGTAGCAAATATCTAGCGCGGCCGAGCCTAACCGGCGAACGGCCTGTGAGGTTTTCAGGCAGTTGCCGTATCGGATCATTATCGGTTCAAATATTTCATTGATATGATAAGGAAAACCGGTCACCAGCAGGCTTTCTGAAACCGCAGTGGGCGTGGAAACCCGGATCGGATTGCCGTTGAGATGCGCTCCCTGCCCGCGCAAAGCGGTATACAGCTGACCGTCGACAGGATTCAAGACAACCCCCAGCACAATCTCATCCCGGCAGGTCAGGGCAATCGATATGCAAAAAATCGGAACCTGATGAGCAAAATTCACCGTACCGTCCAATGGATCGATTACCCATCTGAATTCGCTGTTACCATCTTTTAGGCCGGATTCCTCGCTCAGGATGGAATGTTCCGGAAATCTGCCATGAATGGCGGAGATAATCTCCATTTCGGATTCGGTGTCGGCCTCGGTCACGATTTCCACGGCATCCTTCTTATGAATGCGGGATATGTTGCCGAATCGTGACCGCAGTATATCGGCCGCTTTATATGCGGCTGCTATGGCTGTCTGTTTGCAGGGGGCTAGATCCATTTTCAATAATCGTTTCCATTTTCTCAACCAGAGGCCGCAATGTTGATTTCGAGCGGGCCGATATGGCCGTGCCCCTGAGGCGTCGGCTCAACTGTGAGCTGGTTTGCGGATCAATCAGATCCATTTTGTTTAAGACCCGAATGGTTGCGGTTTTCTGCAAATTCAGGTCGGTCAGAATTCTTTCAACGGAGGTGATCTGTTCTTCGTATCGGGGATTGCTGATGTCGATGACATGCAGCAGCAGATTGGCATTTTCAAGCTCTTCCAGGGTGGCCCGAAAAGCGACCATGAGATCTTTGGGTAAATCCCTGATAAATCCGACCGTGTCGGTGATAATCACTTCAATATCTCTGGGAAACCGCAGGCGCCGGCTTGAAGGATCGAGCGTGGCAAACAGCCGGCGTTCGGCAATAACATTGCTTTGGGTCAGGGTGTTGAGCAAGGTTGACTTGCCGGCGTTGGTATATCCGATGATGGATATGACCGGCAGCCCTTTCCTGTGGCGCTGCGCTTTTTGTTGGCCTCTATGCTTGCGGACCGATTCCAGTGACTTCTCCAGGCGAGCGATACGCTCGCGCGCTCTGCGACGGTTGATTTCTAATTTTGTCTCACCCGGACCGCGACCGCCAATTCCCCCGGTCAAACGAGACATGGCCGTATTTTTCACTACCAGACGGGGCAGTAAATATTTAAGCTGGGCCAACTCGACCTGCAATTTGCCTTCACGGGTCTGGGCCCGTTGGGCAAATATATCCAGTATCAACTGGGTTCGATCAATTACTTTTATATCTATCTGATCGGTGATCGATCGAATTTGGGAAGCGCTTAGTTCCTGATCGAAAATGATCATGGTCGCCGCTTCCTGCAGAGCAAAAATAGCCAGGTCTTGAAGTTTGCCGCGACCGATTAATAACCGCGAGTCAGCTTTACTGCGCTGCTGCACGATGGTGCCCACCACTTCAATGCCGCCGGAAAGGGCCAATTCCTGAAGCTCTGCCATGGACTCTTTGGATTTCGGTTTTGTCGTGGATGATACGCTGAGCAGCAGTGCCCTTTCAGTGTTCGAATCGGCTTGAAACCCGATGCTGACGCGGGAAAGCTCGTCTTCGAGCGCCTGGATCAGGGCCTGACAATCGATGTCCAGATTACCCGGGTTCAACGGCGGCAGAATCTGATAAGGCTTTTGATGTGATTGCCTGGGCATGATGTGGGCGGCATGAACCTTGCGGGGGATGCCCTCGTCGTTGCTGGTGATCACCGCCATCATATCCAGCCGCAACAGTGCCAGGTCCGTCAAATCATCGGCGCTCAGCGCTTCATGGTTCAGGTGCGTGTGGATGCATCGCAGGCCTTTTAATCGTCCGGGTGCGGCCCGATACGCACTGGAATCGGGGATGATAATTTTTTTATTGTCCCCGACAATCACAAACGCGACCTTGCTGCGTCGATTTATCATAATACCGATCTGACGGCGAATCTCTCGCGACAGTCGGCAAAGATCGCGCGCAATTTCATGGGTAAGCAAGAATTCAGGCGGGATGCGACGGCGGTATAAATTGCCGAGCCTTTTGATTTGATTTGCTTTTAGGCCGGCTGTATTTCCGTATAGTTTTTTCAAAAATTTGCATGCAAGATTTAGGTGTCAGCCTCTGGCCATAGCTTCTTCAGAGGCCAGATTTTCAAAACGCGTATAGGAATTAAGAAATGATAAAAAAACATCTCCCGTAGGGCCGTTGCGCTGTTTTGACAGAATAATTTCGGCAGCCCCCCGCTTGGGGTTATCTTCCTCTTTATTGTAAACTTCATCGCGGTAAATGAACGCAACGACGTCTGCATCCTGTTCAAGGGCCCCTGATTCTCTCAAATCCGAAAGCCGTGGCCTTTTATCGGTGCGCTGTTCAAGCATTCGGTTAAGCTGTGATAGCGCCAAAACCGGCAATTCCAGCTCTTTGGCGAGGGCTTTCAAGCCGCGGGATATTTCGGAAATTTCCAGATCTCGACGTTCTGCGCTTGACCGTCCCTGCATGAGCTGTAAGTAATCAATGATGATTAAACCGATATTTTTGTCCATTTTAAGGCGTCGGGCTTTGGCGCGTATTTCCATGGCTGACAGGCTCGGGGAATCGTCAATGTAGATCGGGGATTCAGACAGGATACCGGCCGCATCGGTTAAGCGGTGCCAATCTTCCATGCTGAAGAAACCGCCCCTTAAGCGGGATGAATCAATACGCGCTTCGGAACAAAGCATGCGCAGCGATAATTGCTCTTTGGACATTTCCAGCGAAAAAACGGCCACCGGTATATTGGCATCCACGGCTGCATTTCTGGCTATATTCAGTGCCAGCGCGGTTTTGCCCATGCTGGGACGAGCGGCCAAGATGATCAGATCAGAGTTCTGTAAGCCTGAGGTCAGATTATCCAGCTGATTGAAACCCGTTGGAACTCCGGTTACCAGGCTGCGATTGCCCTGCTTTTCTTCCAGGGTTTCAATGTTGCCGAGAATAATTTTGCTGAGCGGATAAAATGACTGCCGGGCTTTTTGCTCGGAAATTTCGAAAATCGCCGATTCTGCAAAGTCAATGACATCTTCGGCTTCGCCTCTTTCTTCGAAGCATCGCTTAACAATGGCGTTGGCTTTCTCGATCAATCGCCGCAACGATGCCTTGTCGTGGACAATTTTAGCATAGTGCCGGGCATTGACCGCTAACGGGACCGTATCAACCAGCCTTGCAAGATAGCTGGCACCGCCGACTGCCTCCAGCTGCCCTTTTTCTTTTAATTTGTTGGCAAGTGTGACCAAGTCTACCGGCTCCGCCTTGTCAAACAGATCGGTTATGGCCTGGTAGATTTTTTGATGGGCGGTACGATAGAAATCTTGCGGTCCCAGGGTTTCGATAACATCCAGCAGGGCATCGTTATCGATCAGGATGGCACTGATAATGGATTCCTCCGCTTCGATATTTTGCGGCGGCAGCCCATACGGTGCAGGATCTTTTGATTTTGGCCCGTCGTGCTCGGACATTGGTCCTCATTTTTGGGGCTGCGCCCCATCTGGAATGTTGGAATACTGGAAGCTTGGAATAATGGGTAACGGATTAATACGAAAGTGGGTATATGGTTATCATGGCTCTGGTATTGAAACGTAAAAGGGATCTATTCCTTTAGACACCATGATTCCATCATTCCATTCCTCAGACGAATTCTGCAAATCAAAAAACTTTATGCCGTCGCAGTGACGGGATAGAATTTCCGCGGCATCATTCGGGTATAATTTCAACGGTGACCTCGGGTTCGACTTCTTTATAAACCCGAATCGGAATTTTGTAACTGCCTAAGGATTTGAGTGGCTCTTGCAGAAGTATCATTCTTTTTTCCACCACAATATTCTGGCTGGCGAGGGCCTCAATAATATCCCTGACCCCGACCGAACCGTAGAGCCGATCTTCTTCGCTGACCTTGGCGGCAATCTGACAGGAGACACCTTCAAGTTTTTCAGCCATCTCTTCAGCCAACTTGCGCTCTTTGGCAATCTGGACTTCAAATTTGGCTCGCTCCTGTTCCATTTTGCGACGATTTTGCGGCGTTGCCAAAACGGCCTTGTCCTGGGGGAGCAGGAAGTTGCGAGCATAGCCATCGGCAACGCGGACTTCGCTGCCGATAATTCCCAGTGAGTTGATTGTTTCTTTTAAAATCAATTTCATTCTAATAACCTCCGCAATATTAATGAATATTCAATCTTCAATCTTCAATCTTCAGTCTTCAGTATTCAATATTTTTAGGTCGGTTTGCCCGATCTTCTAAAGTTAACCCACATATCAAAAAAACCAAGACCGATGACTGCCAGCAAGATTAAATGCTGCACGGCAATCAAGGTGTACAAAAAGAATCGTATAAACCGGGGAAAGCGCTTTTTTTCAAAATAAAACGATACAATCGCAATCCCCTGAAAAAAGTACACGGTCATCAGGATCAGCAAACCGTTTTGGCCGATCGCATTGATGGCCGAGCCCGGCAAAAATAATGCCAGACCGCAGCCGATTACCCCCCATACCAGATATTCCGGGGCTTTCCACATGTTCAGTCGACCGAAATCAGGGTAAGAAAGCGAGCGGCGTTTCAGAACCGGTCTGGCGATAAGAATGTTGATCCAGGCAACAAACAGAGTTGACGCTGTGACCATGGCGGGAAGGATTTTTACAATAAGGGGCTGTATCTCTGCCAGGAAGCGATCAATCAACTGGATGTTCTCTTGCGACATTCCCATGTTCTGATACAATACCATTGTCAGCGCCAGATTGTTTGTAACATAGTCTGATACAATGGCGTAAATACCTTCGCCGGACAGGACGCTGTAAATGACAAGCCCCATAAATCCGGTAAACAATACGGCGCCGGTTGCATATAGTATCGTTTTATCGATCGAACAATTTAATTCGATCAGCTCACCCAACATGAACCCGATCAACAATAGCTCAACAAAAAACAACCCATCCGCAGACATACCGCCAATCACGATAAACAGAATCGAGCCTGAAATCGCCGGAACCAGCGCCCCGTTTTTCCTACCCAGCTTTAAGCGGTAATAGAGAATCGGCAATGGGATAAACAGCGCGCCAAAAAACCCGATGATCGGAATAAACACCGATACAAAAAAAATCAGGCTTGTAATTAAAACGCCACCGACAATATCCTTTGCCATTGTTCTTTCCCTTTTCAAAGAACAAATATGTTTGATCCACGCCTGGTTTCGTTAATTTTCAGTGCAGAGTAATTAAGTGGAAGCCGCGGTGTTAGACCCGCCTCAGGAGGGATGCCCCGGATCCCACTGAACACCTTCATTTCCCAAATAAGATATGAAACCCCGCTTGGCGGGATGGCGTCAAGGGTGAAAATATGTCTGGCTGCTGCATTTATCTATGTTCGCTAAGCGTTTTACAGCGCCGATTCCAGGGCGGTGGTAATTCCCTCTGTTGTCAAAACGTACGGGATCCGGAATTTAACGAAGATCGACCGTTCCGACAAAAGGCAGAAGGGCAATTGTTCGGGCCCGCTTAATTGCATGGGTGAGCGTTCGCTGATGCTTGGCACAACAACCGGACAATCGTCGGGGAATGATTTTGCCGCGTTCGGTAATGAAATATCTCAGGGATTTAGGATCTTTGTAATTAATCAAAATACTGGTATCAGCACAGAACCGGCAAACTTTCCGGCGATGGTATACTCTTCTTTTTCTCCTGGGTTTTTGTTCTCTGCCACGGGATCTCGAAGGTGCGGCCATTTTTTATGCCTCCTCTTTCTTTTCCACTGGGGTTGTTGTCTCTGCAGGTTCAGTAGTATCGGAGGCCTTGGCCTCTTCCTCGACTTGCGGTTCTTGTTCCACTTTTTCTGCGACTTGTTCCTGATCTAATTCTGCAGATTTTGGCTCTTGCGGCGTTTCCTGCGGTGCAGATTCTGGCTCTTGCGGCGTTTCCTGCGGTGCAGATTCTGGCTCTTGCGGCGTTTCCTGCGGTGCAGATTTTGGTTCTTGCGGCGTTTTCTGCGGTGCCGGTTCAGCTTCGCGTTGGCTTTCCGCGGCGGCCTTTTCTTCCTTGACCTTTACCAGGTCGACATCTTTGTCGAGCACAACCGTCATATATTTGAGTGCCCGATCATCAATCCGGAAGAATCGTTCGATTTCATTGACCAGCGGTGCCAGACCGCAGAAATCAAACCTGATGTAAAAACCGCGCGCCTTCCTTTTAATCTCGTATGCCAGTTTTCTTTCACCCCAAACATCCTCGAAAACCAATAAACCATCCAGCTGGGTGATCAATTCCCTAACTCTTTCAAGCACAGGCTCGCGCTGTTCCTGAGTTATGTCGGGATCAATAATTACAAATGTTTCGTACCTTCGCATGTATCCTCCTTTCGGCTGTTAAAGCCCTGGGATTTGCCAGAGCAAGGATTGGATAGAATTAATAAATTATGCTACATTAAAATCTATCTTAATATCATTTCTAAAAATGAGCTGTCAATATCAATTTCTAAATATTCAGGTAATAAAAAACGCTTTCAAGCATATCAGCCCGAAAGCGTTAATAAACTGGTGGGCCGTGAAGGAATCGAACCTTCAACCTACTGATTAAGAGTCAGGTGCTCTGCCTAGTTGAGCTAACGGCCCTTGAATCGTTCATGGGTATTAAGCGCGTTTGGTACCAATTTTGGGATCGGTTGTCAAATTTTTTTTTGAGCGTGATTACTCAACTGGCATTGTTCATACCAGACCATGACACAACACGCTGGAGTTATTGAATAAATCAGCTAAAAAAAAAGGAATCAGAAAAACACGAAAAGTTAGCTGTACGATCTTATTTTCTCCACGGCGGCCGCTCACGCTTTCGCTTTGGTTTTTTCATTCGCCGGCCTTCTTGTTTCCAATCGGCAGGCGTGGCGTGGCGTTTGCTTTTGGGGATAGTGGCTTCGGATTTGTCTTTCATATCAATAAAATAGCTTCCTGCCGGGATTTGTTCGCGCCGGGCCTCGGATGCATCCGGTTTTTTCAATAGCGGTTTATCTTTCGGCAGTGGGGGTCCCGTAAAACATTGGGCAGGAATAAAATCCGCCAGAAAAATAGTCTCTCCGGCTTGAAAAAAGACAACGCCCTGATCCACTGAATTTTGCACCTGAACTGTCAGCAATACCGCCGAACGGTCGATCCGCCCTCCAATCCGCTGGGCCAAATCGCGGCTGGATGATAGAATGACCTGAGAATATCCGGTGGGCCGAATCCCTTTTTGGTGAACATGGGGGTAGGCTTTCGGGCGCACACAGGTGTACAGCAGTTTGGGAGGATTCATGGCATAGCGGTGTTGCGGTAACTGATCCCTCAATTTTGATCGGATTAAGTTAGCTGAAATTTCAAATGAATGATCCGGCACGGTGAGCATGATTTCATCCAGATGGGCGCGACGTACGTATCTGAAACCTTCTTCTTCGTTTATGGCCTTTAGAAGTTCCTTGATCCTGGCAAACCCGTGCGCATCCATTACCAGTCCGAATTCATCCGGCCGCCGGCTCAGGACATAGTCAATTAATTTCGCAAGTTGTTTGGGTGTGCGTTGTCGGGACATAATTATGAAGTCGGAATTGGGAATGCGGAATGCGGAATTTTTAAAAGGAATAAAAGCCATACTTAAGACCTCATTCCGTCAATTCCTCAATCAGTAAATCATTAACCTTAAACCCAGATTCTTGAATTTTTAACAATGAGCTGTCAGTATTGGCTATTAGCTCTTTTCATCACTTGACCATGAAATTACTATCTGATACTTTGTCATCCGGTTCTAAATGTCAACTTGTTTTCGTACCAGCATTTTGCCCTAAAATTTAGGTAATCGTAAAAAGCAATTGAAATACAGTCGGGGCTCCTGTAACAAGTGGGTCTAAGCCAAGAAAGGATCTGGATAAGATGAATTATAGCAACTCCCAATCATTGTATGAACGCGCCCTGCAAATTATTCCCGGCGGCGTCAACAGCCCGGTGCGGGCCTGCAAATCGGTGGGCGCTGATCCACTGTTTATCGATCGCGCCGATGGGTGCCTGATCTATGACGCGGACGGCAATCGTTTTATTGACTATATCGGTTCCTGGGGACCCATGATCCTGGGGCACCGACACCCGGCGGTCGTGGAAGCGATCATCGCCGTCCTGGGAAGAGGTACCAGTTTCGGCGCGCCTACCGATTTAGAGATTCAGCTGGCCGAGATGGTCATCGACGCCGTGGCTTCGGTTGACGTCATCCGTATGGTAAACTCGGGCACCGAGGCCACCATGAGTGCCGTTCGTCTGGCACGCGGCGTTAGCGGTCGGGATCTGGTCATTAAATTTGACGGCTGTTATCACGGCCATGCAGACACCCTGCTGGTGGCCGCGGGATCAGGGGTGGCGACGCTTGGTATCCCGGGAAGTCCCGGTGTGCCGGAAGACGTTGCCAAGCATACCCTTTCGCTGCCGTTTAATGATATTGAAGCGGTCCAACGGGTGATGGATGAAAAGGGCGATCAGGTGGCCTGCGTCATCATCGAACCGGTGGCCGGCAACATGGGGCTGGTGCCGCCGGCAGCCGGATTTCTTGAATCATTGCGAGAGGTGACTGAAAGATACGGAGTGATTTTGATTTTTGATGAAGTGATGACCGGTTTCAGGGTGGCTTACGGTGGAGCCCAGACGCTTTACGGAATTGCGCCGGATTTAACCTGTTTTGGCAAGATCATCGGCGGGGGGCTGCCGGTGGGGGCCTATGGCGGTAAAAAAGAGATTATGTCGCAAATTGCACCGCAGGGTTCAGTATATCAGGCCGGAACGCTCTCCGGCAATCCGATCGCCATGATTGCGGGTATCGCCACCCTTGAACAGCTCAAAAAAGAAGGTGTCTATGAGTCGCTGGCCGAAAAATCCAGCCGCCTGGCAGCCGGTCTCGCTGAGGCTGCCCGGAAGTCGGGTATAGCCGCCCGGGTCGATCATGTGGGATCCATGCTGGGGATGTTTTTTACCGAGCGGGATGTTACTAATTTTGAAGAGGCCAAAACCTCTGATCTCCAACGGTTCAGCGCCTTTTACCAGGGGATGAGGCAAGCGGGTATCTACCTTGCACCCTCTCAATTCGAAGTCCTTTTTCTTTCAGCGGCACACACCGATGAGCACATCGATGCGACCATCAACGCCGCGCAGCAGGTCCTTGAAAACCTGAGCCGCTAACCTGCAATCATCATCTGACGAGTCAAGCCGGTATCCCTGGTAGGGGATTATCGGCTTTATTTTTTTACTTAAATTAAAATTAGTGATATAATTAAACCGGTTGTATCAGTTTGAACGCCTACGAAGGTACAGGAGGATTTGATCTTGGGCGATATTACCGAGCACGAAAAATTGATCGAGCAGTATCTGCAGGACAACAACAATCAAGCGGCGGTTCAACTGCTGGTTGAGTTGATTGTCAAAAACGCCAGGGAAAAGAAATTTGACCAGGCAGAAGGCCTGCGCGATAGGCTGATCGAAATCGACTCCATGGCAGTCAATGAAATCGTAAGAACCGGCGAGGTGATTGAATCAGAAAAAAGTGATGCCATCGATAAAGACCATCTGGCCATCTGGGCTGATTTTTATGAGAGCCTGACAGCGGAGGAAACCAATGCCCTGTTTTATGCTATGAAGCAGGCGAAACACCCGGCAAATCACATGATTTATAAGCAGGGCGAAATGCGCTCCTGCCTTTATTTTATCGATGAAGGCCGGCTGAAGATGTTTTACCGTCAGGAAGATAAGGCCATATTGCTCAAAACTCTTGGTCCCGGTGATATTTTTGATGAGGATACCTTCTTTTTTTCGGATGCATTTTACACGACATCGGTCATAACGGATTCCCCCGTTAAATTTTATGTTTTATTGAAGGATGATCTGGATAAGCTTAATTTAAAAACTGCAGGTCTTGAATCCAAGCTTAAAGACTATTGTTCATCCCTGGAATCGGTCGCAGATTTGTTAAAAACCAAAAATCTGGAGCGCAGACTCGATAAACGGCTTTCATTGCCGGGGAAGTTATTGGTGCAGATGTTAAAGGATTCGGGTCAGTCGGCGGTAAAGCCCTTTAACGCTGAACTTATAGACATTTCAACCAGTGGACTGGCATTTCTGATGAAAACAACCCAAAAGCCCTCCGCCATTCTGCTTGGCCGAAACCTAAATATAAAATTGACGTTTGACGAACTTGAATCTGACCTGGCAATAAAATGCGTCGGTTCGGTAGTTGCCGTAAACAGTGAGCCGTTTCACGAATATGTGATTCATGCAGAATTCAGTAAAAATCTGGCCTCCAGCATCATTGATGATCTGGAAGAGCTCATTAATCCCCCGGAATAATAGAAGTGGATAAAAAATCCGACCATACCTTAAACAGTATCCATGGCGCCGATCAAACAGATGAGCAAGCGCGGCTGGTCACTGCCGTTGAAAATGCGGCGGAGGCTATTATCATTACCGATCTTGCAGGCAATATCCAGTACGTCAACCCGGCGTTTGAGTCGATTGCGGGTTATTCGCGCATGGAGATTGCCAACCGGCACATCTCAATCCTTGACAGTGGAAAACAGAATCAATCGTTTTTCAATGACATGTGGCGGACCCTCAAGCAGGGTGATATCTGGAAGGGACGCTTCATCAACAAGAAAAAAGATGAAAGTCTTTATGAAACCGAAGCCACCATCTCACCGGTCAAAAACAAGGCTGGTGATATTACCAACTTTGTCAGCGTTCAGCGGGATGTGACCCATGAAGTTCAGCTGCAAAGACAGTTGCGCCAGGCCCAGAAAATGGAAGCTATCGGTACCCTGGCCGGAGGGATTGCACACGATTTTAATAACCTGCTTATGGGAATTCAGGGCAATATTTCTCTGTCTATTTCTGAAATAGATTCTGATTCCCCGCTTTTGGAAAATCTTAAAAAAGTCGAGCAATATGTACTGGACGGTGTTGAACTCACCAAACAACTGCTGGGATTTGCGCGGGGTGGTAAGTATGAAGTACGCCTGACGGATGTCAATCATCTATTAAAAGAGCAGAGCCTGCTGTTTAGCCGCGCGAATAAACATATTAGCTTTGAAATGAATTATGCCCCGAACTTGTGGAGCGTTGAGGCGGACAGGGGCCAGTTGGAGCAGGTTATTTTAAATCTTTATATGAATGGGCTGCAGGCGATGCCCCAGGAAGGTACCCTGACGGTTCAAACCGTAAATCTTACCATCGACAAAGAGCAGTTCAAACCCTATCGGGTAAAGGCCGGCCGGTATATTAAAATCACTATCACCGATACCGGAGTCGGGATGGATGAGGAAACTCAGCGGCGAATTTTTGATCCCTTTTTTACGACCAGAGAAAAAGGGCGTGGAACCGGTCTGGGGCTGGCGTCTGTTTATGGCATCGTAAAAAATCATGAGGGCTTTATCGATGTCGACAGCCGGCAGGGGCGGGGAACCCGGTTTGAAGTCTATTTTCCGGCCACACAAAAAGTGGCTGCCCGGCAAAACAAATTGGCCGACAAATTATCCCGGGGCATTGAGACTGTGCTGCTGGTCGATGATGAAGAAATGATCATTGATGTCGGCACGAGAATGTTGACCAAGCTGGGATATGAGGTTATAACTGCCAAAAACGGTGCCGAAGCAATTGAATCCTACGAGGCCTATCCGGATAAAATTGATTTTGTCCTCTTAGACATGGTGATGCCAAAAGTCGGCGGCGGAGAAGCATTTGACAGGCTAAGGGAGATCAACCCCGCGGTCAAAGTAATCCTTTGCAGCGGTTACAGCATTGACGGTCAGGCCACCGATATTCTAAATCGAGGCTGCAACGCCTTTATTCAAAAGCCCTTTAATCTGAAAACCCTGTCACAAAATATCCGGGCCGTGCTGGATGAATAATTATGATGGATATGGGCAAAAATCGAATTGGCGAAGGCGTGCAAACAATTCATTTGATTGCCGTTTGCGGAACGGGCATGGGGGCTTTGGCCTGTATGTTGCGGGACCTCGGTTTTGAAGTAACCGGGTCTGATCAAAAAGTTTATCCGCCCATGAGCACGTTTCTGGAGCAAAAGGGCATTCGGATCATGAACGGGTACAGGGCGGAAAATCTTAACTACGGACCGGATCTGGTTGTGGTCGGCAACGTCATATCCAGGGATAACCCGGAAGTCATGGAAGTGCACCAGATGGGACTGTCTTTTTGTTCCATGCCCCAGGCTTTGAACCATTTTGTGGCCAGGGGCAAAGAAACCCTGCTGGTGAGCGGAACCCACGGCAAGACGACCACCGCCTCCATTCTGGCCTGGATGCTGCACGAAGCCGGTCAGGATCCTTCGTTTATGATCGGTGGAATTCTTAAAAATTTCGACAGCAATTATCGCCTCGGAAACGGGCCTTATTTTGTGATTGAGGGTGACGAATACGATACGGCATTTTTTGATAAAGTGCCCAAGTTTTTCCATTATAATCCACAAATTGCCGTTACAACCAGCGTTGAATTTGATCACGCGGATATTTTCAGTGATCTGGATCATGTAAAAGAAGCATTTGCACGCTTCTTATCCGGTCTGGCCGAATCCTGCTTGCTGCTTGCCTTTGATGGAGATAAAAATATCGACGAGCTTATCAACGCCTGTAACTGCCGCATCGAGCGCTACGGCAAACAAAACGATTCCCCCTGGCAGTTGGGTGACATTTCAGTAAAGCCGCCCTGGACGACATTGGCAGTCATGAAAAATACCAGACCCTTTGCCAAATTCAAGACCCGGCTTTTCGGTGAGCACAATTTGCTCAACGCACTGTCGGTCATTGCCATTGCCGACCATTTAAACATCCCGGCCCCGATCATTGGATCGGCTCTCGAATCCTTTGAAGGCATAAAGCGCCGGCAGGAAATCAGGGGACAAAAAAGGCAGATAACGGTGATGGATGATTTCGCCCATCATCCCACTGCCGTGCACGAGACCGTCCGAGCCGTTAAGTCCATATCCAGCAGCGGGCGTCTGATCGCCGTGTTCGAACCCAGAACCGCCACCAGCATGCGCAGTGTCTTTCAACATGAGTATGCGCATTCCTTTGATATGGCCGATCTCATCTGTATCCGCCAACCGCCGCAGGTCAGAAAAATCCCCGACGGCCAGGAATTTTCTTCTGAGCAGCTTGTCACTGATTTAAAAGAACGCGGCAAAGAGGCTTATTTTTTCACGGATACGGACGCCATCATCGACTTTCTGGTCGGCAACGCCAGACCGGCCGACCTAGTTCTGATCATGTCCAACGGCGGCTTTGACAATATTCATCTGCGTCTGCTGGATAGTCTCTGAGCTGAAGCTTGAGATTTGGGATTTGAGATTTAAAAGCTCTGCCCTGCCTGCTCTAATTGAACCGGCTCAAGAACATGCTTTGCCCATAATCTGTGATCGTTTCAAAAACCTTGACATCGCCGCTGGATTAAATTACTTAACTTAATTCTTGAATTAGTGCGGATCAGGTATTATTATAAAATTAATTTCAAATAGTTACATATTTAGAATTACTTACTACCTCTGCCCGGATTAAGTTAAATATAAATTTCAGAGCAGCACCTCTAAATCCAGTGCCGGCCGGCAGGCACGCGCAACTGCCAGTCGGTCGTTTGATATGCGAATTACCGTGCCCTGAAAAATAACGATACCCGGTGTGGTCGCTCGATCAAGCCACCTTTTTGCAGTTTTCAACGAACTACCTTGATCCCTGATTGAGCTGTTTTTCGGATCGGATTAATTAGCTGCATCAAGGCGCCTTGATTATGTAACTGTGTCCGGGACCATCTCAATTGAGTGCGACCTGCATTGAGGTTGTACCTACAGGAGGAAGATTTGAATAGACGTGTTGTTATCACAGGTGTGGGGCTGGTTTCGCCCCTTGGAATCGGAGTCAACGAGACCTGGCAGGCTCTGTGTGCCGGTAAATCGGGAGTTGGGGATATAACCCGTTTTGATTCAACAAAATTTCAGACCCAGATTGCCGCTGAAGTCAAAAATTTTAGTGCACAAGATTTTCTTCCCCGCAAAGAAGCCAAACGCACCGAGCGTTTTATTGCCTATGCAATCGCTGCCGCCCGCATGGCAACGGAGGATTCCGGCCTGGTGATTGACAGCTCCAATTCGGATAGAGTCGGTGTTATCACCGGCTGCGGCCTGGGTGGACTGGGAATCCTTGAGTCAACCTGCAATACCCTGAATAATAAAGGCCCGCGGCGAGTCAGCCCGTTTTTTATTCCGATGATGATCGGTAACATGGCACCCGGAATGATCTCCATTCATTTTGGAGCCAAAGGTCCCAATGCCTCCCTGGCGACCGCCTGTGCCGCCGGAGCACATGCGGTGGGAGATTCTTTTAAAATTATCTCCAATGGCATGGCCGATGCCATGATTACCGGCGGGGTTGAGGCCGTAGTCAATCCGACCTGCATTGCCGGTTTCAATTCCATGAAAGCGCTGTCGACCCGCAATGGTGAGCCTGAAAAAGCCTCGCGTCCGTTTGAACGTGACCGGGATGGTTTTGTGGTGGGCGAAGGCAGCGGTATGTTGATCGTTGAAGCCCTGGACCATGCCCTTGAGCGGGGCGCAAAAATTTATGCCGAGATTACCGGCTACGGGATGAGCGGTGATGGATATCACATGACCGCCCCTCCGCCGGACGGCAACGGTGCCATCCGCTGTATGCTGGCAGCCCTGAAGGATGCCGGCCTTGAACCCAATTTCATTGACTATATCAATGCCCATGGTACCTCGACACCGTTAAACGATCTTTCCGAAACCATGGCGATAAAACAGGTTTTTAATGACCATGCCTACAAACTGGCGATCAGTTCGACAAAATCCATGACCGGGCATTTGCTCGGCGGTGCCGGGGGCATTGAGACTGTATTTACCGCTCTATCTATTCATGATCAGTTGCTGCCGCCGACCATCAATTATGAACATTCGGATGAGGCCTGTGATCTGGACTATGTGCCCAATGTCAAGCGTAAAGCCAAAGTCAAGCATGCCATGACCAATTCATTCGGATTTGGCGGCACCAACGCCAGTCTGATTCTTTCAAAGTATTCCAACTGAAGCGTCCCGTTATGAACCATGAAAAAAACCGGTTTTGGCCGGTTTTTTCTTTATAAATATATGACCCCAACTTTTAATGCATTGCACGAATGAATAAAGATCAATACTCGCAGATTCTTAGATCCGAGTTGGGCTACCAGACGCCGCCCGGCAGCAGTTTTCCGGCTAAATATGTTTCAGGCTGGCCGCTTTCCCTTATCTATTATGTTAAACTGATATCAAACCTGACCCATGCCAGTTTTCCCGCCCGCCGCGGAACCCTTGATGACGATAGGTGGGCCTTCCATTCTCATCGAGTCGTCCGGATCGTTGAATCCGTCGGCGGCAAGGTAAACATTTCGGGACTGGAGAGCGTATCGGATCAGCCGGGACCGGTGGTTTACATTGGCAATCATATGAGTCTGGTAGAAACGCTTATATTGCCCGGAATTGTGCTGGCCTTTGGCAGGGTTAATTTTGTTATCAAGGAAGAACTGCGTCACTATCCGGTTTTAGGCTCTATTTTCAAAGCTTTGGGATTGATCGCCGTTTCACGTAAAAATCCGCGTGAGGATTTTAAGGTGGTTTTGCGGGAGGGTCACAAATTTATATCCAACGGTGGATCCGTCATCATATTTCCCCAGGCGACCAGAAGCGTGGGATTTGATGTACAGGCGTTCAATACCCTGGGGGTAAAGCTGGCATCCAGGGCCGGCGTCCCCGTGGTGCCGGTAGCCATCAAAACGGATTTTCACGGTAACGGGAAGTGGATTAAGGATATGGGGCCCATCGATCCGAGCAAAATGCTGTACTTCAAATTTGGAGAGCCGATGGCAGTAGCGGGCAAGGGCCGCGAAGCTCATCGATACGTAGTAGAGTTTATCTCCGAAAATTTAATGGCCTGGGGTGGAACCGTTGTTAGGAAGGCGGAAGTCGGAATGCGGAAGTCGGATGACAGAAGACAGAGAACTGAAGACGGATGACAGAAGGCAGAAACCAGAAGACAGATCTCAGATGAGGATCCTTTGGAACACATTGGATTAACCCTATAGTTGCATAAAATTTTGAAATCCAACTTCGCTGCTGATATGAAGACCCTTGAAAGTATTGACTGATCCTGGATTCTGGTTTCTGGATACTGGATGTCGTTGAAATTCACCGATAGTGTCCTGTTAGATATCCAGCATCGAGTATCAA
>CACVKW010000066.1 GCA_902749685.1 Olavius sp. associated proteobacterium Delta 1
TGGATACTGGATGTCGTTGAAATTCACCGATAGTGTACTGTTAGATATCCAGCATCGAGTATCAAGCATCCAGCATCTGCCCGGAAAAAGCAACGATCTCAGACA
>CACVKW010000067.1 GCA_902749685.1 Olavius sp. associated proteobacterium Delta 1
AGCCTGGTCGCTGCCCGTGGCCTCCTCCCAGCCGCCGGTGCCGCCGCCGTTTTTCGTGATCTCCAGATCGTCAATCCAGACATTCTCAGAGGTGGAAGTATTCCTGTGATAGAACCGGATCCGGAAATTGGATTTAAAATACTGGCTGTCGGTGATGGTGTCCTCGTAGTGGATCCAGCGATCGTCCCGCGTGTCAGTGTGTCCATCTTCAAGATCCATAATTTTGTCATATTGGCTTCCGTCATAATAATAGAGGATGAATTCATCGTCTTCAATGTCATCTTTTCTGAACCAGAAATCGACGGTGATCGAATCCCCGTTGGCGGCGACCAGATCGCCGGCATCCAGGTTGTCGGAGGTCAGATTACCCTGGTTGGAATTATCTCCCTTGGCGCTCCAGGAACCGCTGTGATCCTGATCAGTGGCCCGGATCCAGTCGGGGTCTCCGTTGCCGTCCCATTTGGCCTTCCATTCAGGATAGCCTTCTTCAAACCCCGTCTCGAGCAGCGTCTGTTCGCCGGCACCGGTCGGGGTTTTGCTAAATTCGCTGTCCTGATCGTCAACAATTATCGCGCCGGTATCGCTGGTAAACTGATGATAGGTCGCATTCAGATCAAAGGTCGTCGCCGAATCCATGGGGTGCGAGCGCGGCGTATCCGGGTCGGCCGCATCCAGGATCAGCGCCGCATCATTGACAACATGGTTGGGCCAGGGCTCATAATCCACCGCCGGATCATAATACAGCTGATTGTAGCCCGCCCACTGCGACTTCCACTGCATGCGCCGGTCATCGGGCAACTCCCGCCCGTACAGGTTGTCGCCCGGATCATCGAACACATAGCGGTAG
>CACVKW010000068.1 GCA_902749685.1 Olavius sp. associated proteobacterium Delta 1
TACAACCTGATTTCTAAATCACTAATTTCCCGTTTATAACTGCCTGTTTTTATTAAAGGCAGTATTTGATTTTCAAATTATTTTGGACAGCAATGAATTGCCGTATAAAAATGATCTGATCCTTATTCCGGGAGGTGGGGGGGCATAAGATCAGCTCCGCCGCTTCCCATAATGTAAGTTTGCGTCTGGCATGATAAATGGCAGTAGACATAAGACAATTTTATCGGACGGCATTTTACCGCAGCAAAATAAGATAGAGAAAATTCTGTACGATAAAATTCCTTATGTATA
>CACVKW010000069.1 GCA_902749685.1 Olavius sp. associated proteobacterium Delta 1
TTCTATATCAATAGTTTGTTAGGTTTTGTTTCACTCAACTCTAACCTACATATAAATTAACCCAGATTACGCTGCTGCTTTAGGTCTACCGTAAATTACATTTTATTGAATATTCAAGATTCAA
>CACVKW010000070.1 GCA_902749685.1 Olavius sp. associated proteobacterium Delta 1
ATTCTTGTCATCAAGCCTGGCCGTTATGTCTGAGATCGTTGCTTTTTCCGGGCAGATGCTGGATGCTTGATACTTGATGCTGGATATCTAACAGTACACGATCGGTGAATTTCAACGACATCCAGGATCCAGAAACCAGAATCCAGGATCAGTCAATACTATCAATGGTCTTCATTGCAGCAGCTGAGTTGGATTTCAAAATTTTATGCAACTATAGGGTATATGCAAATCCATCGCGCACCGTGCTACCCACAACGGCCCTTCCCCCAAAATCGCCGGTTCCTCCCAAACGCATTGGATATCGACCATTGCCTCCCTCCTGGACACAGATTATTACCTGATGAATATTACAGGTTACCCCTTGTGTGTCAAGGTTTGAGTATTACTTCATTGCCTCTAATGCCAGTTTGGCCGCTCCGGGCAATGTCGTCTCACCCAGTTGCACAAACCGGTATTCTTTTAACATACTTTGTTTGTAGCCGGTGTAAGCATCACTGGCACCGCCGCCAACGTGAAAGATTTCGTTTGACAGCTGAACATGTTTATTCCATTCAGATATACTTTCCATCTGAAATGCAATAATTCCATGTGCAAGCGCCAGCAATAGATCATCCCGGTTTGTGTTTAGCGTCATGCGGGTAAAAGCCCCACTTTTTCGTTTTATCCTGTGCCGGTCGCCTGATAAATAGGGATAGAAGCGGGATTCAGGTACTTTGTTTGGAGTTAATACCTCTTTGAGATATTCGTTGTAAAACACCTCTTTGGTCAGTTCTTGGCAAAAATTAGTTCTGAACCACTCCAGCGAAGCGCCACCGGCACCCACCGTTCGCATCGCTAGCCATCTGCCGGGATAGGCATGGGTTCTCAGTAAATGATTTTTTGAAAAAATGGGTTTATCCAGGCATAACACCAGGATTTCTACTGTACCGGAAGTATTCATAATGTCACCGCCTTCAGTCACCCCGGCACCCACGGTGGCACATGTGGTGTCGTTGGCGCCGATGTTAACCGGTATATTTTTGGGCAACCCGAGAGTCATCGCGGCTTTATTTATTAGTTCGCCGGCAATGGCTGTCGACATCAACACATCCGGTAATTTATCCCGGTCGATCTCAAGGGGTCCATACAGCCTTTCATCCCAATCACCATACCCGACGGTATCGTATAATCCGGTGAAAGATGCATTCGAAGGATCAATCAGGAATCTACCGGTAAGGCGTTTCATAAAGAAAGTGACGGCATGCCCAAAGCAGACATTTTGTTTGGCGTATATTTCCGGTTCACAATCCCTAATCCACAGCAGGCTGGTGGCTGAAATGCCACCGGGTATCGGAAGATTTCCGGCAATGTTCAAAAACTTCTCTTCGCCGACTTTTTTTAATGCCCATTGCGCCTGCTCATAGCTTCGACGATCCAAATGAAGAATGATCGGGCGCAGCGGACGACCATCGGCATCCATTGGAATTAAAGAAGGACACAGTGTAGAAAACGTCACAATCGAAACGCGGTTCTTGAGCTTTAATTTGCTGCAGGCCCGAACCAGCGCCTCCCAAAGAATCTCAGCATCGATTTCGACCTTGTCGCGCGAGATGACCTGGGGCGTGTAGTGAACCTGCTGCCGATCCAGCAAGGACAACTCAGAATCAATGACGCAGGCCCGCAATGATTGTGTGCCCACGTCTATGGCGAGTATACTGTCCATAATGAATTGAATATTGAAGATTGAAAATTGAATATTGAAAGTATTCTGACGATTTATAAATATGGCAAAGTCGGCCACCGTGCCGACCTGAACTGGCGGGCACGGTGCCCTGCCCTACTCAAATGAATATTATAAGGTACTCTCTCAATTGATAAATATGTCAGAGCGAAGCGATTCAATCCTTCGACATTTATCCGCCTTAGGAGGATTCGATATTCGATACTGGCCCGCCCTCCAAAGGCGGGTAAACCTCAGGAGGATTCTGCGATCTTTAAAACACGCCTTCAGCGTGGTTCGCTTTTTCTAATCCTTTTTCCTTTAGCCTTTGACCTTTAACCTGTTCGTCCTTCTCTTTACTTGCCCTCCGTAGCCTTGAAGGCGAAGGGGGGGAGCTTTTAGCCTTGAGCTATGAACTTTCCTTAGCTTTGCCCTTTCATCCTTAAACTATGAGCTATGAGCATTATTTCACCCTATGCGCTATGCTCTATGCGCTCTGCCTTATACCTTTATCCTTTCAACACTCCTGCTTCTTCAATAGCCCTCCTGATGGATTCCTTGCCTTCCTCGGTTATCGGCAGCAATGGTTTACGGGGATCGCCGCCGTAGTAACCGGCGACCTCTGTCGCATATTTGACACCAGCCACCCCGAAACTGCCCGATACCGCTTTATTCAAATTAATCAGCATGTAGTGCAGCCGCCGGGCCCTATCAAGATCGACAGCTTTACAGGCCTCGTATAAATCACAACAAGGCGCCGGGAAGGCATTGGCCAGGGAGACGACACCGCCCGTGGCGCCGAGCAGCATGGATTCAAAGAGGGTGCTGACCGTTCCGGAGAGAATATCGAAGTTCTCGCCGGCTGCATTGAGATAACTGCTCATATTGCCCTTGGAAGTATCTTTCATCCCGATCACGTTGGGGTGGCGTGATATGACTTCAACGACTTGCGGGGTAAGCGTCATGCCGGTAAATCCCGGGGCGTTGTAGGCCACCACCGGAACGGAAACCGCATCCGCCACCTCGGTGTAATAGCCGATCATGGCCTCATCCGTTAATCGTTTCTTAAAATACGACGGGGTCAGAATTGAAACAAAATCAGCGCCCATTTCGGCAACCAGGTTGCTGAACGAAATCGTCTGGCGGGTTGATTCATATCCGGCACCCGCCATCACAATCTGATGAGCTGATTTTTCCTGAAGCACCAATTCAAGAACCTTCAGCTTCTCGGACTCGGTCAGGAACATGCTCTCCCCGTTGCTGCCAAGCGCAAAAAAACCAGCCAACGCTGTCTGGCTGTATTTCTGCATGTTGGATCTAAGCTGGTCGTAGGCCACCTCTCCGTTAACAAAGGGTGTGGTAATCGGTGCCGCAACACCTGACAATTTTTTAGACATTTCGAAATCTCCCAATTGATCCTTCCGGAAAAAGATTCAGCAACCATGAACCTCTCTGTGTTCTCGGCATGCTCTGCGAGAGAAAAATTTAAACTGCTGATTCAAAAGCCCGATTATGCTTCCATCTACCGGATTCAAGTACTTTCGGGTTTGCTACATTTCGCGGTTCGCGGCCGGCAAATACATCCAGAACACATGTGGCCGCCTCAGTGGCCATGCGCGCAACACATTCTCTGGTGAGTGCGGCGGTATGCGGTGTCAAAATGACATTTTCAAGCTTTAGAAGCGGATTGTCACCGGACACAGGCTCTTCACTAAAGACATCCAGGCCGGCACCGGCTATCTTTTTACTCTCCAGGGCTTTGATCAAAGCAGTTTCATTGACCACACCACCCCGGGAAGCGTTGATCAATATTGCATCGGACTTCATCAGCGATAACTCGGCTTCATCCACCAGGTCACGTGTTTGGTCCGTCAGTGGAACATGGATAGAGATGAAATCAGATTTTGAGAGCATTTCTTTCAGTTCGACCATCCTCACCCAGCTGTGACATTCATTTTTTTTCTCAGCCGCTAAATAAGGATCGTAGGCGATAACCTGCATATCGAATGCTTGTCGACAGATTTTTCCCAGCTCGCAGCCGATCCGCCCGAACCCCATTAATCCGATCGTTTTTCCGTTGATATCCCGCGGCAGATTCTGGTAGCGGATAGCAAAATTGCCGTTGCGCACCGCATGATCCAATGTCGAGAGCCTTTTTGACAGAATCAGCATCATGGACAAAACGTGTTCGGCAACGCTGACCGTATTTACCCCCAGATTCGATGTTACAATGATTCCTTTTTCAGAGGCGGCAGCCACATCCACATTATCAAGCCCGCCGCCGGTGCGTGAGATGACCATCAATCGATCGGCGGCTTCAATCAGATCAGGGGTGATGGTAATACCGGTTCTTAAAATCAGACCGTGCGCATCCTTGATGAGTGGTAAAACGGTCTCGGGTTTCGGATCGGGGGCAGTTGTGATCGTGCAATTTTCCCGATCCAACAGAGCGATCGCTTCAGGTTCAATAGCTTGTGGCAGCAACACATTCATAGGTCATCCCGGTAATTAATCCGCCCTGAAAATAGCGTATTGCATGTTTGCATGCTTCTCTGCGAGTATTGAAGAATGGTATTATAATAAAGCGCCGCGGATTAATTACTTTATGCTGCGCATTTTTTAATGCTTTTTTATTTCATTTCAGCGACTCGTCTATAGAGTAAACTAGTCGGAAATAAGCAATTGAAATATTTTCCTATTTTTAGGTCATTCGAAGAGTATCTCTGTCTGCTTATGATCAAGTCAATCAACATTATTATAAGTTCAGCAGATGCTCTGCCGTATCACTATCGATCACAAGCGCATCTACGAGATCGCCTCTCAGAGCGCCAAGTATCGCCTGCACCTTTTCCAGACCTAACACAATAAGGATTTTATGCTTGATTTTTTTCAGCTCGTACAAGTTAAGGCCAATGGTTCGCCCTTCCAGATCATAAGAGCATCGCACTCCCTGGTCGTCATAAAACCGTCCGCAGATAGCACCGACGGCTCCGGCCATTTTCAGCTTCGCTACGTCGCGTTCGTTTAAAAGACCTGATTGCCACAAAAGTGATTCGGGTCCAACGAGCCCGACACCAAAAATGACCAGATCCGCCTTTCTGGCAATTTCTATGGTTTCGCGAATCCTGGTTTCCTTAAATAGCGTATCCCGAATTGATTTGCTCTGGACGATGATCGGTGCCTGCATGACATGGGCTTCGGCTCCCAGTTTCTGGCCCAGCATGGCAGTTAAGGCAGGATTATCGGTACCCTCAATCGTCCCGAGGCCCCCACCGATCTGGACCAGTTTTAGGTGGTTTGCGTTAACCTTCAATAGATTTTTAGCCACATAGGAAACCGTGCTGCCCCATGTCACACCAAGTATCCTGTGGCGGTCGATAATCGATGTTAGGTAGCGCGCTCCGGCCACGCCAAGCTGATCCAGGGGAGATATTCGATCATATTCAGAGATATTCACCACGGTTGCTTCTTTGATACTGAATTTTTTGGCTAGTGCAATTTCGATCTCGGTTAAATCACTTTGCGGATGGTTGATGGCAATTGAGATCAACTCACGTTCCCGGGCATCTTTAATGGCCCGCCCGATTTTCCAGCGGCTCAATCCCATCATGTTCCCGATGTCGACCTGGGACATCCCCTCGTTATAAAACAGGTAGCAAATTTTTATGACATCCCGATCGCGCACAGATTTAATCCAAAGGCAATAGTTTTCGTAAAATTTTGATGTTTGAAAGAAGCCACGAATTAACACGAAATCTATTTTTACATTTTAGTTAACCCCGCTTATAATTTTTGCCGTAATTCGTGTTAATTCGTGGCAAATTTATTATTAATTAGTTAACTTCATACGACGTATCTGATTTAAAAAATTGCTCAACGGTGTCTGCAATCTGTTCACCCTGCAGCCCTAAGTGCCCCAGCAACTCCTCGTATGGTCCGGCATCCGCATACTGGTCGTCCACACCGATCATCTTCATTGGCGTCGGATGTTCGGTTGCCAGCAGTTCGGCAATACAGCCACCCAATCCCCCGGCAGTGTAGCCTTCCTCGACCGTAACAATTTTTCCGGTCTCCGCGGCGGCTTTTAACACGAGCTCGTTGTCAAGAGGCTTGATGGTATGCATGTTGATCAGGCGGGGGTGAATGCCTTTATCCTGGAGTAATTTTGTTGCGGCCACGGCCTTGGACAGCAGGGTGCCGGTTGCGATGATGGTAATGTCGCTGCCCGCCTCCATGACAACCCCCTTGCCGATTTTGAATAGATAGTTTTCGTCCATCAGCACCGGCATTTTGGGGCTGCCGATTTTAATGTAGACCGGCCCGATATGCTCAGCCGCGGCATGGACGGCCTTGACGACATCCACCGGATCACCCGGATTGATGACGGTCACACCCGGAATGGTCCTGATGATGGCAAGATCATCCAATGACTGATGGGTGGCCCCGAGATCGGAATAGGTCAATCCGGCGCACCGGCCAACCACCTTGACATTCTGGTGCATGTAGCCCAGATCGTTGCGAAACATTTCAAAAGGCCGGGACGTTACAAAGGGGGCAATGGCGGCAAAAAATGGGATTTTACCGGTGGTGGCCAGACCGGAGGCAAACCCCATGATCCCCTGCTCCATGATACCGAACTCAAAATGGCGCTCGGGAAATTTTTCATGAAAAGGCTTCATCCCGGAACCGCCCGAGCTGTCGGCTGATAAGGCCACGATGCGGTCGTTTTTCTGCCCGGCTTCCACCAGCGCTTCGCCAAATGTTTTTCGTGGATCCTTGAATTCCTCCATTAATTTATCCCCTCCTCGATCGCCTGCAGGGCCTGCTCGGCGATTTGCATTTCCTCATCCGTGACCTTCCAGTAATGGGAACTTGCCTTGTCTTCCATAAAAGGCAGACCTTTGGCCTTGATGGTGTCGGCGATGATCATCGACGGCTTGCCTTTTTCAAAAGGGGTTTCCGTGACGTTGCCATAGATCTGCTGCAAATTATTGCCGTCGATGACCCGAACAGCCCAGCCGAATGCTTCCCAACGCCTGTCAAGCGGTTCGTAGCTCATGAAATCCACCGTCCGGCCGCCGTGCTGAAATTTATTGCGGTCGACAAAAGCCACCAGATTATCCAATTTGTGATGACTGGCGGCGGCGGCCGCTTCCCAGTTGGAGCCTTCGGCCAGTTCACCATCGCCCAGAATGACATAGACTTTTGAATCAAGGCCATCCATTTTCAAACCCATGGCCATTCCACCGGAAATTGAGAGTCCGTGGCCCAGGGCGCCGGTATTTGACTCAATGCCGGGCAATTTATGCATGTCCGGGTGGCCGCCCAGCTTGGTGCACAGGGCGCCGTAGGTATCCAGAACGGCACTGTCAAAAAATCCCTTTTCGGCCAGCGTGCCATAAAGCGCCAGACACTTGTGACCGGCGGAAAGGACAAAACGGTCCCGCTCCGGCCAGGTCGGATTTTGCGGATCGACCCGCAAGATTTTAAAATAAAGGGCCGTCAGGATGTCGGTGCATGAAAGCGCTCCCCCGATATGTCCCGCACCACCGGCTTTGATCATTCGCAAAACATTTTTGCGAATTTTAACGGCAATTCTCTTCAGTCTGAGTTCTTCTTCGCTATTTAATTTTTGCACGTATTGTCACCTACAGTTTGAAGGTTATCTATTCCATTAACTGCAAAATATTTACGCCACCAAGACGCAAAGACGCAATAAAAAATAAGAAGTCAAAATTTCCCTTTGTGTCTTTGTGGCATTTTTTTCTCCGCTGGATGCCTGTGGATCAATTTAAAACGGACCGCGCGAAGCGAGATCCACTCCACCTCCGGCGGATCAATCTGCAATCTTCAATTTCCAATTCCGCCTCCTCCGATTTAAGGATTAGAATCCCTAAATAGCTATCCCCTGAGCAACGCCACCATTATGGCATCCACATACTCGGGTATTTCCGGCGGGGTTCGGCCGGACACCTGACTGCCGTCAACCACGGCAGCCCAATTCTCATTGTACTCGCCGCCCATGATCTCAATTGAATCTTTGGAAGCCTGCCATCCCGTGGCTTTTTTTCCTTTTATCAGGTCCGCCGCTGCAACGGGAATTCCTCCATGGCAGATATAGGTAATAATTTTGCCGGCCGCATCCGCCTGTTTCAGGAATTCCAGCGGCGTTCCGGCTTCAACCATATTATAGGGGCACATGGCACCCGGTATCTGAATTGCGTCAATATCATCCATCCTAACATCGGCCAATTTCTTGATGGTGTAATAACTTTCGGGTATCTCCTGAAAAGGTACCGACATTCCAAAATTACCCTGTACGACGTCCAAGCCCACCAGTGGGGGACGCGAGCGTATGACGGGTGTAAAGGTTGCCAGGGTCACTTTTGCTCCGCGGTAGATATACTCCATAACCGGTACGGCCAGCTCGATGTCTTCGAAGTCTTCGCCGGCGATCACCAGCATTTTCTTGCCGGCCAGAATGCCCTGGCGCCCGTCCTCAAACTCCGGATCAAACGCTTGGCAGATCGCCCGTACAAAGGCCGGAGAATCCACCGTGTCCCTGGCAGTGATAATCTTGCCGTCTATGACCACCGGTGAATCTTCAAAATTGGCGATCTTTTTTAGCATATAATCCACCAGCCGGTTGCCGGTACAAGCCTTGCCTGCCATCATGCCGCATCTGATCAGCGGCATAATTCCGGCGCCGATGCCCCCGATGACGGCCCCGTTTTCAGCGGCGGTGTTTAAAAAATCCTCGACCTCGATTTCCGTCACGATGACATCCGCGGAGTGGCCGCCCAGGATCACCACGGCATCGTAATCTTTGGCAGCGGCATCCTTCAAGTTTTTGCAGGTATGCTTTGATGGACCCATAACCGGAATCGGATCCAGCGTCAGACCCCACATTCCGACCACGCCTTTGGATTTAATATTGGGACGCGTAAATTTGTAGATTACCCAGTCAACACAGAGAAACTCGAGGTCTCCGCCAAACTCACCGATGTAAGAGGCCAGATAATAGGCCTGAAAATCACTGAATTCACTACCTACAAGACAGGCAATTTTTTTCCCCGCCAGGGGTCCGCGGGGTTTGGTTTGCCCGCCGTATTCGCCTAGCCAGAATACAAGGTCGCCATCCTGGACGATATCAATGCCGGTTTGTTTAACTATTTCCAAAACGGTTTTATCCATTTGGTCTCTCCTTTCGATTAACTAATCCGGACAAGCCGGAAAAATGGCCACAAAGGCACCAAGACACAAAGTGAAACTTGTGGCTTATATTTATCTTAGCGTCTTTGTGTCTTAGTGGCCTAATATTTACCCTAACCTTGCATAAATTCTTGTCATCTAGCCTGGCCGTTATGTCTGAGATCGTTGCTTTTTCCGGGCTGATGCTGGATGCTTGATACTCGATGCTGGATATCTAA
>CACVKW010000071.1 GCA_902749685.1 Olavius sp. associated proteobacterium Delta 1
TAGGGGACGTTCCTCGGATTCTCGGATTTGTCCTCTTCCATAAGCTTCAATCCGTGCTCCTCGACGATTTGCCGTCCTCTCATCGCGGACTCGCTCGCCGTCGAGGACGCGATGTTCAGTCTTTTCGATATCGA
>CACVKW010000072.1 GCA_902749685.1 Olavius sp. associated proteobacterium Delta 1
ACAACCTGATTTCTAAATCACTAATTTCCCGTTTATAACTGCCTGTTTTTATTAAAGGCAGTATTTGATTTTCAAATTATTTTGGACAGCAATGATTTCA
>CACVKW010000073.1 GCA_902749685.1 Olavius sp. associated proteobacterium Delta 1
CCATCTAATTGAAATTATGGGCAAATCTATATTTATCAAGAAAATGCAATATTTAAACGTATTATCAATAGGATAGAAAAACTCACAACATAATAGCAGA
>CACVKW010000074.1 GCA_902749685.1 Olavius sp. associated proteobacterium Delta 1
GAAGACTCGCCAGCCATTATATAAGCGAGGCTGAAGCCCCCTTCGGCAAGCTCAGGATAAACTTGGAGGCAGACGTACCTTATTCTTTGTCCTTTTCCCTCGGGTGACAGCGCTGGTGGACTTCCTTTAGATCCGTGATGCTCACGCGGGTGTAAACTTGAGTGGAGTCCAGCGAGCTGTGACCCAACAGCTTTTGGATGTTACGCACGCCCGCTTTGTTCCTGAGCATGGCCGTGGCACAGGTGTGTCGGAACGTGTGGCAATGAATGTTCTTTTTGAGCTTTGCCTTTTTTCCATATTTTTTAACCAGCACC
>CACVKW010000075.1 GCA_902749685.1 Olavius sp. associated proteobacterium Delta 1
GTGATGAAACTGGACGAATCCAATGCGCAGGATTTTTTTGATCGGATCGTATCTGATCCGGCAAATTCATTGAAGTTCCAGGTGGTAAACGAGCAGGGCCGCCAGTGTTATGTGGAGCAGGAGTTGTGGGATTATGCGAATCGATTGGTGATTTTGCATGTGAAAGTGCCTGTCGTCAGTGCAGCAGAAGATACTGTGTTGAAGCTATACTATGATGAAACTATGGCCGATAATGATGTCTACGTTGGCGAGACCGGCAGCGCTGCGGCGCAGAATGTATGGGATGATGATTTTGTTTTGGTTATGCATATGGCCCAAGATGCAACCGGGGGGAGCGCGCAAGCCAAAGATTCGACTTCCAACGCATTACATTTCGACAGTAAAAATCATGATGGCAGCACACTGGTGGACGGCGCGGTCGGCAAGGCACTGAATTTTAATGGGGAAGATGAGTACCTGGAACATGCTTGGGACGGTTTGTTGGACGTTGACTTATATA
>CACVKW010000076.1 GCA_902749685.1 Olavius sp. associated proteobacterium Delta 1
ACTGATCCTGGATTCTGGTTTCTGGATACTGGATGTCGTTGAAATTCACCGATAGTGTCCTGTTAGATATCCAGCATCAAGTATCAAGCATCCAGCATCTGCCCGGAAAAA
>CACVKW010000077.1 GCA_902749685.1 Olavius sp. associated proteobacterium Delta 1
AAAATCAATGACGCGTTTGAGAAGTTTTAAAAGTTTTGCAGGCAGACCCTTTTGCCTGGCAGGTTGTTTCTTTTTTGCAGATCTCTTGATCGATTTAAACCCGTTGTCGGACAACCTGCTGACGGCTTCTTTAAAGTCCACCTGGTCGAACAATTCGATAAAACGGATCACATCACCG
>CACVKW010000078.1 GCA_902749685.1 Olavius sp. associated proteobacterium Delta 1
CACATGGTGGCGCCCAAGGATAAATCACTGACGTGTACGGAATGCCATTCGAAAACCGACAGCCGGCTGTCAAACCTGAAAGGGTTTTACATGCCCGGACGTGACCCATCGAAGATCCTTAATTATGCCGGTTGGGGCGTTGTGCTTGCCAGCCTGCTCGGGGTGTTGATCCATGCCCTGGGGCGCATCTTCAGCAACGGCAACGGCCGAAAGAATAACTAGTTGTTATTTTAATGCATTTTTTGATTCCGCGGCCTATTGGGATATTTTTACTAACTTGTAGCGATTGAATATTTTCAATTGAATATTGAATATTTAAGGTCCGTCTCCGACGGTTCTATTTAAAAACGGGTGGAGCGAAGCGACTGCCACAAATATTCAATCTTCAACCTTCAATTTTCAATATTAGGAGCATGGCGATGAATGGAAAAGTGAAAAATATCTATCTGTATGCCCGCTTTGAGCGGCTGTGGCACTGGCTGCAGACGCTGTTGATTATTATCCTTTTGCTGACCGGTTTTGAGGTCAATGGCGCCTTTGCGCTGTTTGGTTTCGGGACGGCGGTGGAAGTGCACAATTTTGTCGGCCTGAGCTGGCTGATCGCGTTTGCCTTTTTTGTCTTCTGGATTATGACCACCGGTGAGTGGAAGCAGTACATCCCCACCACCAAAAAAATGCTTTCGGTGGTGCGCTACTACATGTACGGCATCTTTCGGGGAGAACCGCATCCGGTGCCCAAGCGCAAAGAGGCCAAGCACAATCCGCTGCAGCGCATCGTGTACCTGATTCTGGCGGCGATTCTGCTGCCGGTGCAGATGGTGACCGGGTTTTTGTACTGGGGCTACAATTCCTGGGGCGAGTGGGGGCTAACCTGGCTGTCACTGCAGGCGGTGGCCCTGATTCACACGGCCGGAGCGTTTGCGATCCTGTCGTTTATTGTGGTGCATGTGTACATGATTACCACCGG
>CACVKW010000079.1 GCA_902749685.1 Olavius sp. associated proteobacterium Delta 1
CATAACCTGATTTCGAAATCACCAATTTCGCGTTTATAACTGCCTGTTATTATTAAAGGCAGTATTTGATTTTCAATTTATTTTGGACAGCAATGATTCGAAATCAACATTTACTATTTAAGATGTGTCCCTTTTTGCTGCCCCTAAAATCAAGGCCATGCATGATGTCGACAGATAGCAGATTTGAAAGGAAGATTCGTTCTGAGGTTGCTTTTTCATGGTGTTTGGATAGGACCCGGATTCTGTTAGCAATGATTTTAATCATTGGGTTAGTGGTACCCGTCGTGGTAGCCGAAGCCCAGGAGCAGGAGGGATCCATCGATTTCCCGCTCGAATTGGATGTCGATGCAAGCGGCAATTTGCGCTGGATTCTCTTGCCACTCGCAAACGAGGCTCAAGTTCATGTGGAAGACAGCGTGGCGCGAAATATATTGTTCCGCGTCGCCAATGATCTGCTCACAAGTATCATTTCATCGGAGGCCCAAAAAAAACGCCGCTTTAGCTTTAACAAAGTGTTCGACGCATTCTCGTCATCACTTAGCGACCGCGTTGCCGAAGAAAATCTTGAACTATCTTTTGGTAAGGTGTTTACAGAGCCCTATATGGCCGTTAAGGAGGGCCTCGAAAGCGGCGCCAAAGACACGTTGACCGCACCTATCAAGTTCCTAATTAAAGGCACTCCATTAAAATCGCTTCTGCTGGTGTTGACCATTGGCGCTAGGGCAGATCGCTACGATTCGATGACCGTCGGGACACTTGGGGAGTTGGCAACAACTCACGGTCTAGATCAGATCCGTCTCACCGAAGCCGCGGCAAAGACCGTCGTGTCCGTTCGCAACTTCATAAACCTGACCGCTTCTGAAATTAATCTGTTAAGGCCTCAACTGGCTCGGATTGCAGTCGATGTTTTTAACCATGCGAAGGCGAAGGACCTAGCTTTTGGCAAACCACCCCCTCAGTTTGGCAAGAGGGATAACGAACTTGATAAACGGTTTAAATTCCCTGGAACCCTCAACGTCACCCTATTCATGGAAAAGTCGTCTAATCAGTCGTTCTCCCACAAACTCACCATAAGTTTCTTGAAGGTAGTCCGTGAAATCGTCATCGAGCATCCAAACAAAGACTTTCTTGAGCAAGCAAACAAACTGGTAAAAGACATCCGGAACTCACTGCCCCAGGTCTGGAATGCGGAATTCGATATGGAGTTGATGGCGCGCTTGTTCGACGACAGGCGGGTGGTGAGCCATGGAATACGTCAAATTAAGGACGGCGTATACACGATCAAACCAGAACTGGGCGGCCCCCTGTTTCAAGGCAATGCAAAAGCGACGGTAGGCCTTACGTATTCAACGGAGAAACACCTGGCAGGTATAGCATCGGTCACCGTGATGAACATTAGCGGAAGAAACGAACAAACCTCTATCGAAGCCGAATTTGGAGACGAAATACGAGAGGCGAAGCTTGGATTCTCTCTACCCTACCCACCGTATCGTTCGTTTAACAGTAGATTGATGACGAGTAACTTTTTCCTCAACGCAGCTTACACGCGGGATAAAGACCAGCTTTACGAAACCGTGAAGGCGGACCAAGAGGTGCTTAACATGGGAGTCGGATATAAGCTGGTTTGGGATCAACTCAACAGTAAGCAAAGAGCGGAGTGGGGCCTAACCACGGTATCGGATCGAAAAAGAACTCATTTCGTGACAAATGGAAAACTGACTTTTGATTATGAAGATTGGCATTTTCTCAGTCAAGACCCAAGTGCCCCCTCGCTCAATGACGGGCAATACGGCATAGTGGAACTAGGTATAGCAGAAGACATAACCTTTGATCTTCGTCAGGGACAATCCACGTTACGAGAGTTTGAAATCCCTGTACGCGTTGCTGGACAATATGGACTCGATATCAATGATGACAACAATGATTATACTCAACTCGAATTCGCCGTTAAAAACCGACTTTACATAGGTTGGCAGCATGACAAAGATGTATTTTTTAGCGCTGAGTATCGTGGGGGAATCAGTGACAATGGGACCCCTATTTTCAAGAAATTTAAAATTGGAAGTGACGATACAGTGCGAGGATTGGAATCCGGTGAAATTCTCGCCAATACCTACTCCTTCCAAACCCTAGAAATGGGTGTTTCACTGCGTACTTTACTGTGCCCAATTCTCAGCTGTAATGATCAAAATGGCGATAGTCCTCAACCACCGATAATCCAACAACTTTCAAACGTTTACCTTGAAATCTTTTATGACCGAGGGGCGGTGTCGACGGATGCCAGTTTCTCTGAGCTATTCCAGTTCGAATCGGAACTCGAAGGATACGGTATCGACTTCAACATAAAGATTCCATTCAAAGGAACTACCGCAGAGTTGGAAATGGGCTATGCCCGCTCACCTGACTCCGTAGAACATTCTTCAGGCCTTTTTTTCACCCGGCTTGTTGCCGCCAAATGGTAGTATTAACTTCATAACCTGAAAGGAGAGATTCATGCAAAATGTAGTCATTACCGTCAATAATAATCGGCAGTGGTTAAGACCAAACGGACAAATTACGAAAGCCGATTCGCAAGAAATACTCGGCAATTGGAGTTCAAAAAGCGAATCTGCTGCAGCTGCTGAAGAAACAAATGCGTGGGTGTTGAAATATAACGATAACACGACCACAACCCTCAAAGCAGGATACAGTTTTAACGATAACAATCAACTCGTGGTAACACTTGCTAATGAAGATGGATCACCGTTGGACGGGCACGATGCCACCACGCTGGCGGGTCAAATTATCGTTGACGATATGTTCGATCTCACCTATGCGCTCATCGATGACGAGGGTGATAACCTGGGCCACAATGTTTATGTCTACGGCACATTGAAGTTTCTGGATAATACGAACGACCTTGAGGTTACACTGAACGGTGGCGGCACCTTGACGATCAAGGCACAACCGCTGTTCGATAGCACGCTTGAAGCCGAACTCCATCAAGACAGTGCGTTTGATCGATCAGACGCAATCGTCTTCAATACCTATACGGTCAACCAGACAAATGACGGCGGACATATCACAAAAAACGCCATTATTAAATTTGTGGGCAGTTGGGATTTTGACGATCCCGATGAGTCCCTCTCGTTTGTTACCAAAGTTACCGGTTCTGTGAATAAGCCTCAGATTCGAGTTGCCTTCGGTGGAAAATTCAAAGGCGTTAGTGCGGGATTTGTCTACGTCAATAGCGATAATCAACAATTTGCTGTGTTTAAAGTTCGCGGGGAGCACAAATGGGATTCAAGCCGGGCACAATGGCAGGTGGCCCTCGGGTATAGTAACAATAAGTATCAAGCTTTAGTTGATGGCGAACTGCAGATTCGGCCCTCCGAAGACACCACCTTTACGCTCTCGGGAGCGTTTTCGATTGTCAAGGATCATGGACATTCCCCAAAGTTTAATCTGGAGATGAAGGCGAAGTATGAAGTTCAAAATTCAGGACATATCGAATTTTTTGCCAACGTCAGTAACACTGATGCCGGTCTCGATTACAGATTAGGCCTTGAGGGCGTCTACCGCTTTTCCCACGGAAAGCTAACCTTCAGCCTGCTCTTTGACAACAAAGAGTCCAATGGGACATTGTCACTTAACGCAGCATTAGGGAGTTCCTCTAGTCTTCAAGTTTTAGTCACAAATATTTTTGGTGACACACCACATATTGGTGTTACGCTCAGTGTACAATTGAGATGGAAGATAAATCCAAATACCGGTCGGCGAGAGCTGGTCAAATCGGAGGTTGAAAGTGTCTGAGCGGCGCCTGCCCATTCGTCTTTGGAGGTTTTATCATATTGTAGTGGTCAAGTAAAAACGGACACGCAGTTAAGCAACTTTTAATAATTGTTCTTTCACATATTCCATGGGTCTCAGATATCCCAGAGCGGAATGTAGCCGAGCAAAGTTGTAAAAGGCGATGTAATCTATCACTTCGATTTCCAAAAAAGACATCGGTCAAAGACATCGGGGTCCAAAGACATCGGGGTCAAGTCTTCATTCTTGACATTAATTGGCCTATAAGCTGAAAATATCCTGCCCATCTTCAATAGGTGAGTGGGGAATCAAAGGTATCACAAGCATGCAGGCGTGTAGCTCATAAGATGGATAAAGATAGAAAGCGGAAAAAAATTGAGACGTTGGAAAAGCTATTTAGTCTGGGACACTTGAGGGCCCATAAAATTATAACATTTGTGACGGTTACAAGAAGAAACTTATAGTTTAGGATGTCCCTGATATTCGTTTCACAGGAAAAACGGTTGAGGGACGTGCGAGGGGTGAAATAGATAGTCCGATTTTGGAGGAGCTTTTCGAAGAGTCATCGCCCCCCGAGGAAAAGAATTATCCGAACTAGATCTATAACTAAGGCACAATTTTTCTGATAGATCACATCTTAAAACTAATGGGGCCTGTTAATCACGACGAATCAAGCCAGCTGTATGTTTCCACAACTATTTTCAGTGCGCTGGCTTTCATGACTAGTGGATACGCTGATATTGTACCAAATAGTATAGCATCTCTCGCCATAGTCGGCCTCCAATTTATTTTTTACATAGCTGTTTTCATCATACTTATTCCATTATTACCAGCTAACAAGGCTAATTCTCGTGCCCAGCTAAATCCGAATCGCTGGGATTCTACCAAGGAGGTGGATGAAACTTGATATTGTTACCCAGTGGGTGACCGCACATGGTGTA
>CACVKW010000080.1 GCA_902749685.1 Olavius sp. associated proteobacterium Delta 1
CAAGGTTCTGGAAGCCCGCAGACATTATCTGGAGTTCGTAAAGCAAGGCGTTGCGGCCGGACGCCGGCCCGATTTAACAGGGGGTGGGTTGGTGCGAAGCGCCGGAGGATGGTCCGCCTTAAGAGCCATGCGCAACTGCGAGAGCAGGATGAAGGGCGATGAGCGCATCCTGGGCCAGGGGGATTTCGTTGAGACCGTATTAA
>CACVKW010000081.1 GCA_902749685.1 Olavius sp. associated proteobacterium Delta 1
GATGTTCAGTTTTTTCGATATCGAGACCGCGCTCATCCCTAGTTCTCGCGTCCCCCAATAACATAGCACGCTCCGAGCCTGTACCATTCTTCGTTGCTTTCC
>CACVKW010000082.1 GCA_902749685.1 Olavius sp. associated proteobacterium Delta 1
AACCCTAACATTGCATAAATTCTTGTCATCTAGCCTGGCCGTTATGTCTGAGATCGTTGCTTTTTCCGGGCAGATGCTGGATGCTTGATACTTGATGCTG
>CACVKW010000083.1 GCA_902749685.1 Olavius sp. associated proteobacterium Delta 1
GTACCATTCTTCGTTGCTTGCCGCCAGTCAACAACTCGTTGAAACTAAGACCGAATAAACCGAGCACTCGATCCACCAACCAGTTAAAGTCGTACCCCAGAGCACGGATCATAGACTTTCGA
>CACVKW010000084.1 GCA_902749685.1 Olavius sp. associated proteobacterium Delta 1
AAATTCGCGGCTGTCGCCGTAATATGTTTCAAAGCGCTTTTGGATTTGTTCATCGGTAAACCGGTATTCCGGAATCATTTTCACCAGCAAATGAAAATGATTGCCCATCAGGCAAAAACCTAAGATTTCGGTGAAATACAGCGCTGAAAATCTTTTGATCAAATCCAGCATAAAATCCTTTTCAACATCTTTCAAAGGAAATCCATCCAGCGCGCTG
>CACVKW010000085.1 GCA_902749685.1 Olavius sp. associated proteobacterium Delta 1
AATTAACAACCACCCTACATATAAGGAGGATTTTTTTCAATGACTCGTATTATTACTCACTTTATGACTCATTCTAAACCCGTTTTTGGACAAGAGTGAC
>CACVKW010000086.1 GCA_902749685.1 Olavius sp. associated proteobacterium Delta 1
GGCATAACCTGATTTCGAAATCACCAATTTCGCGTTTATAACTGCCTGTTATTATTAAAGGCAGTATTTGATTTTCAATTTATTTTGGACAGCAATGATGTA
>CACVKW010000087.1 GCA_902749685.1 Olavius sp. associated proteobacterium Delta 1
AATATTGGCCGCGTTTTGTTCGGCGGGCGAGTCGTCCACCAGATCCGATCCCAGCGCGGTTTGCTGCGTGTCGCTTAAAACGCTGCGGTCATAGCGGAATGGGATGCCCTGGGAACTATAACCATTCCAGGTGGCGATGATGCGCGCATCCCAATCGATGGCCTCGAGCTGATCGGCGGCCGACCAATCCTGCTGATCGGTCAGAACCTCCCCGGTGCTCTCATCGATCGGATAGGCGATGACGTCGCCGATCCAGCCGTCGCTGCGGTAGGTGGCCTGGTACATGCGCGTTTGCGCTCCCAGCTGCTGGTACAATGGATCGCCGTTGACCGACACCGATGAAGACGATGCAATCCGCGCATCGATGCTGCGGCTGATCGACAGCAGCGACTCCACCAGCTCGGTGGGGTTGGAGGCATTTAAAAATTCTCCGCGCCCGTTGACCGCCGCATGCCACAGGTCGTCAATTTTGTTCTTGTCCACGTAGCGCGGATCGGGCCAGACCGGATACGAGCCGTTGGCAATGTCATAGTCGGCCGGGTTGAGGCTGCCCAACACGCCAAAGGAGACCGAATAGGTCACCATGTG
>CACVKW010000088.1 GCA_902749685.1 Olavius sp. associated proteobacterium Delta 1
AACCCTAACATTGCATAAATTCTTGTCATCTAGCCAGGCCGTTATGTCTGAGATCGTTGCTTTTTCCGGGCAGATGCTGGATGCTTGATACTTGATGCTGGATATCTAACAGTACACTATCGGTGAATTTCAACG
>CACVKW010000089.1 GCA_902749685.1 Olavius sp. associated proteobacterium Delta 1
AATTAACAACCACCCTACATATAAGGAGGATTTTTTTCAATGACTCGTATTATTACTCACTTTATGACTCATTCTAAACCCGTTTTTGGACAAGAGTGAT
>CACVKW010000090.1 GCA_902749685.1 Olavius sp. associated proteobacterium Delta 1
CCTCCTGTTTTTGGATTTGGTTGGTCCTAAACCCAATATTTACAGGAGTCCCAGATGGTTTTTCAATTGTTATTTTCTATGCCACGCAAGATTGAGGTATTAA
>CACVKW010000091.1 GCA_902749685.1 Olavius sp. associated proteobacterium Delta 1
TAACCTGATTTCGAAATCACCAATTTCGCGTTTATAACTGCCTGTTATTATTAAAGGCAGTATTTGATTTTCAATTTATTTTGGACAGCAATGATTTTAGTCATAGAAACATTTTACGGTTTAAATTCATTTGGATTAAGCTTGCGAATACCATTTGTATCACTTTTTTTTATACTACCCCTCATTGCTGTCCAAAATAATTTGAAAATCAAATACTGCCTTTAATAAAAACAGGCAGTTATAAACGGGAAATTAGTGATTTAGAAATCAGGTTGTA
>CACVKW010000092.1 GCA_902749685.1 Olavius sp. associated proteobacterium Delta 1
CATTGCATAAATTCTTATCATCTAGCCTGGCCGTTATGGCTGAGATCGTTGCTTTTTCCGGGCTGATGCTGGATGCTTGATACTCGATGCTGGATATCTCTCAGGACACTATCGGTGAATTTCAACGACATCCAGTATCCAGAAACCCATAACTTGAAACCAGTAACCAGTACCCTGAAACCTACAATATGAACGACATTCTCACACTATTGAAACCCCGCATCTGGCCCATCATCCACCGAAGCAGCCGCAAAGGCAACGGCGGCAGCATCGTGAAGCTGAGTTTTTTTGGATTTATTGGCATTTTTTTCTGGGGGGCGATATTTACGGTTGCAATCCGCGTTCTGATTTACTTCAAGGGAATCGAGGAAATTGGTGATATCCTGGGCCTCAAGCTGTTGTCGATGATCCTGATTGTCTCATTCGCGCTTTTAGTTTTCAGCAGTATCCTGACTTCGCTCTCCAAACTTTACCTGTCCCGGGACCTTTTGCTGGTCCATTCCATGCCGGTTTCAAGCTATAAAATTTTTATCTCCCGCTGGATAGACAGTACCGTTGAAAGTGCCTGGATGGTTGTCATTTTCACGCTGCCGATCTTTTTATCTTACGGAATTGTGTATCGAGCCGGCGCCTTTTATTATGCCAACATTCTGCTGAACCTGGCACCACTTGTAATAAATGCTTCGGCCATCAGCACCGTTATGGTCATGGCGGCTGTCATTGTCATTCCAGCTAATCGCTTGAAGAGTATTTTTATATTTTTGGGAATCCTGTTTTTTGTGGTGCTTTACCTGGCGATACGCCTGTCACGACCGGAACTTCTGGTAGACCCGGAAGTTTTTGACAACGTTATGGTATATATCACCTCGCTGCAGACACCGCTATCCCCGGTTTTGCCCAGTACATGGGCCTATGACAGCTTTCGGGCTGCGCTATCCGGAGGGTTTGGCAAGGCGCTGTTCAACACGCTACTTTCCTGGTGCTTTGCCGGTACGATGGTGTTCATCCTGACGATGGTTGCCGACGCCGTTTACTTTAAAGGATTTTCTAAAACCCAGGCGGCATCTGTCCGTTTATTTAAAAACAACGGAACCGACTGGCAACTTTTCAATTTTTTACCCAGTCCGGTCAAAGCTTTTACCATCAAAGAAATAAAAACATTTCTGCGTGACCAAACCCAGTGGTCTCAGCTTTTTCTGATTGCCGCCCTGGTTGTGATATACGTTTACAATTTCAAGGTGCTTCCCATTGATAAGTCACCGATCAAAACCGTCTATTTGCAAAATTTATTTTCCTTTCTGAACATGGGACTGGCGCTGTTTGTCCTTACAGCTGTTTCCGCCCGTTTTGCCTATCCGGCCGTCAGTATGGAAAGAGAGGCTTTCTGGCTGGTCAAGACATCGCCCCTGTCTCTGAAAGCCTTTTTATGGATAAAATTTTTTATCTATTATTTTCCACTGCTTATCTTGGGTTTTCGGTATGTAAATACACGAATTGCCGCAGATCTGCGCAGGATCAGGGTTTACGCGAATGAATGAAATTCGGCGTGTTACTACAAAAAAG
>CACVKW010000093.1 GCA_902749685.1 Olavius sp. associated proteobacterium Delta 1
CGTTGGACATACCGCTAGCGCGGAGAAATAATTAGAATATTTATAACCCACTGAAATTAAACTTTTAAATCCGATTTTTTCCCTATTTCACAGTTAAATCTCA
>CACVKW010000094.1 GCA_902749685.1 Olavius sp. associated proteobacterium Delta 1
ATGGATTGAACAATCTGGTGGATATGGACTCGGACAATGATGGTGTTCAGGACAATGCCGAGATTGTCCAGGGTTTTGATCCCGGAGACAACAATGCTGCTCCTTCACAGACGATTTATGAGGACGCAGAGGACAGCACAACAGACGGTTGGGTAGTTCATGACGATGACCCTGCCGGAGCAGTGATTAGCAATGTGTATGATGCTGATCGTCTGAGCCGGGTGATCGAG
>CACVKW010000095.1 GCA_902749685.1 Olavius sp. associated proteobacterium Delta 1
CTAATGATGAAATCCAACAACATCCAGTATCCAGTAACCAGAATCCAGGATCAGTCAATAACCGCAATGGTCTTCATTGTAACGGACAAGTTTGAATACTAATTTTTATGC
>CACVKW010000096.1 GCA_902749685.1 Olavius sp. associated proteobacterium Delta 1
GGTAGAAACAAAGAAAAGTTAGAAAAAGTGAGAAAAGAACTCAATGAAATAAGTACAACAATTATTACCATTGCCGCTAATGTTGCCATCCCTTCTGAGTGGAAGCAAGCAGTTGAATATGTTCTGTCAAGAGAAAAAAGGCTTGATGTCTTAGTGAATTCAGCTGGTGTTTCTTATCAAGGTCCTTCTGTTACCATGACAGAAACCATGTGGAATGAAACGCTTGATATAAATTTAAAGGGAACCTTTTTTATGTGCCAATCTGCTATTCCTGCATTGGCAGAAACACAAGGATCTATTGTCAACATCAGTTCTGATGCAGGGTTGATTGGTAACAAAGAATTGGCAGTTTATTGTGCATCAAAAGGCGGTGTGACTCTTTTGACAAAGGCACTTGCCCTTGAGCTTGCTGCACAAAAGATAGGGGTAAATGCAGTATGCCCTGGAGAAGTCGAAACACCAATGCTTATTACAGATTTCGAACAATCAGGATTTGCCACTCGAAAAGAATTTGATTCTTATTATCTTGGTCACTATCCACAGGGTGAGCATGCACGATTTACTCAACCGGATGAAGTAGCTGAATGTATTTATTTTTTAACCTCAAAAGATAAAGTCGAAGCCATTACCGGAGCCTGCCTTTCAATTGACTTTGGTATTACATCAGGCTATTAATTTGTTACTCCTAAAAAAGAATAGCTTTATAAAAACTTTTTCACTCACTTATCCTGGCGTATCTCCAATACCCTGGATGTTGATTTTGGTGTCGAGGCTTTGGAAGAAGACATTGATCGATTTGGTGCTCCTGAAATCTTAAATACGGAAAAAGTATTAAGACTATTTACCCTAACATTGCATAAATTCTTGTCATCTAGCCTGGCCGTTATGTCTGAGATCGTTGCTTTTTCCGGGCAGATGCTGGATGCTTGTCGGAGCGGA
>CACVKW010000097.1 GCA_902749685.1 Olavius sp. associated proteobacterium Delta 1
AAGTTTGTGGCAGATAGAAAGATCATCTTTTCTCCAACGCTACCGCTGCTAACCCCCAACTCCGCATATCCCTAAGACGTTAGTTTGTGGCAGATAGAAAGATCATCTTTTCTCCAACGCTACCGCTGCTAACCCCCAACTCCGCATATCCCTAAGACGTTAGACGTTATGCACCCATGAATATAGAGAACAATTATGCCCCATGTCATTGTGAAACTTTATCCTGGAAGATCTGAAGATCAAAAGAAACAACTTGCAGACGAAATAGTTAAAAACGTTGTAGCCATTACAAAATGTGACGAAAAGTCCGTGTCTGTGGCTTTTGAGGAAATTAATAAGGAAGATTGGGCCGAAAAGGTCTACAGACCCGATATTTTAAATAAAAAAGATAACCTTTATAAACTGCCAGGCTATAACCCTTTTGAATGAAACGGTCCTATTTATTTACTATTTACCGGTGGCACTTTGCATAACAACCGCTTGCACTCTGACCGGCTGTATCGTGCGGCTTTAATAAGATTTCCATATGCAGATATATACGCCCTTAACCAGCTCCCAAGTATGCGCCGCCGTCAGGTGAAGCGGAGCGTTGAGCCTGTCGAAAAATTAAAGTTTTACTTTTTTTTTGATGACTAGTTTGACTATCTGTGGTATAGAGATGTCAGTAATCACAAAGATTTCCCATT
>CACVKW010000098.1 GCA_902749685.1 Olavius sp. associated proteobacterium Delta 1
AATGCAGTTCTTACATAATCTGTCGTTATCAGACAGAGCATCTATTTTTAAAAAGAATCTAGGGTGCGCCGTCTGATAACGCGAGTTTATGTAATCAGTCAGCATTTAGCATGCCAGCCGGGACCAACACCGAAGGTAAGCGGCTGGCTGATTTTAATATCTTTTCCCGCCCACCACCCCTGATAAGGATCTGATCTTTTAAGCCCGGAAATTAAAACAAAAAAGGCAGTTAAACAGAAATTTCAGAGATAAATCGCGCTATTTTTCCTGACCCCGCTATTGACAGGACTTCAGCGCTTTATGATTTGTAAGACCCCACTGTCATCAACATA
>CACVKW010000099.1 GCA_902749685.1 Olavius sp. associated proteobacterium Delta 1
AAATTCACCGATAGTGTCCTGTTAGATATCCAGCATCAAGTATCAAGCATCCAGCATCTGCCCGGAAAAAGCAACGATCTCAGACATAACGGCCAGGCTAGATGACAA
>CACVKW010000100.1 GCA_902749685.1 Olavius sp. associated proteobacterium Delta 1
AACCCTATAGTTGCATAAAATTTTGAAATCCAACTTCGCTGCTGCAATGAAGACCATTGAAAGTATTGACTGATCCTGGATTCTGGTTGCTGGATCCTGGA
>CACVKW010000101.1 GCA_902749685.1 Olavius sp. associated proteobacterium Delta 1
ATTCCATTTATACTTTCATATTTTTTCTGGATTAAAGGAATATTCAAAAGCAAGAGTAGTGATATGATATTAGGTTTGATTTTATTAGCATATGCATCTTTATTTTCCATTGTTTTAATTCAATCTTCTGGTGCACTTAATTTCGTAGGTATATTTCTAATTATTTTTGGAATTATTTCTTTAATCCTTAAGGACAAAATCGATGAATCAAAAAAACTATTTTTTTCTAAAAATCGCATACGAGATTATGGTGGGGTGGCATTGATTATAGGAATTTTGTGGTCTGTAGTAGCATAAACAATATAACCAATCGCTGAACCTAACCGGAAAAATTATGCGGTTTTACGGAAAGGCCTGTGCTGGTTTGAAAGTCCGGAGGCCGGTAGGTTAGCTCAATCGTTAGAGTGCGGCACGATGTCGCATAGTTGAGTGTATTCAGGTAGTTACCTTGAATACCCGGCATGTTCCTGCCGGTTCCTACGCGGGCGTGCTTGCCACGCGCTGTGTGGTTGGTGCGAAGCCCCGCGGACAATGTACCGAATTGGGTTC
>CACVKW010000102.1 GCA_902749685.1 Olavius sp. associated proteobacterium Delta 1
CTGATCTGGAAGTCACTCCATCCGCTGTATTCGCGGATCTGCCTGCGGTTAAAGCGGTATTCTTTTGCACTGGCGCCTTTGTCTTTGCAGGCATTGACGCTCATTTCCTGTACCAGCATCAAAAGCTTTCTCGATGAAGGGCTCAGCTCATCCAGCGATCGGCCAAGAACATAATTTGCAATTCGGTTGGCCTTTTCGATATCGGCCAAAGTGACGTTGATGTATTTAATGCTCTTACCGCTATAGTCCATGGCCATGGTTTTACGCTGATACTGGAGCAGATAGGCAATGGCTAAGATTAAATTCAGATACTTGGTGTGGTCCCTTCTGGCTCTGAGAGACTTGCTGGTAAAGGTCAACAAATCCGCATAGGGGTTGAACACATGCAATGGCTTAAGCAGTTTATTTGCGTCTTTGTGTTTTTTGATGATCTCAGCGGATTTAAGCTTGTTGATCATCCC
>CACVKW010000103.1 GCA_902749685.1 Olavius sp. associated proteobacterium Delta 1
ATTTTTGCCTCCTTTCTTTGCCTGCATCTTTTCTGCTCGTCAATCTGATCATATCAAATAATCAAAAGTGTCAAGTATAATTAACCTGTCCCTATTTTCCTACCTATATTTTCCTATTTTCTTACTCGCCCGGTGCGGACGATTACATAATTGATGCTGATTATCCGATTGAATCCTATCTCTAAAAAAATCCAGCCGCAGGCAAAACGGTGAGCTATGCCCGAATTTGCCTAAAAGTTCAATTCCACCTCAAAAAATCGATATTGACAACAAAGCCCGCTTCGGTTATCTGGATGGGTATTGGTTTCGTTTAATTGATGCCTCAATATGTGGGGCCAAAGCTGATGCCGATACACAATTGACCGTTTTCGATTCATCCGCTTTGAAAAAGCAATTCCTTATATTTTTGTGCGTGAAACACGGTTAATATTATACCAGGGTCATCGATGTCTTGGACTTTTTTACTCTTAGACTTGGATCATCGATGTCCTGGACTTTGACATTTAGGGTTAGAGACTGACCCGGTTTAATTGAACAAGGGTCACAACGAATCAAAGGATGGTCATAATGAATGGGCTTAGAAGCGGAGCACTTCTTCTGGGCTTCGCAATTGCTGCATTTTATCTTACTGCTTGCACATCCAATCGGGTTGGCCTGATAAAGCAATCTCCTGTCCATGTCGCGCAATTAGACCGGGAAGCGTTCAACGAATTGTATACTCGGCCGTTTCAGTTTAATCCCGTAGGAAAAGGCCTCAAACCGATGACTGGCCGACTTCTGGTACGGGTACGGTCAGTGGATATCAATCGTGTGTTTAAATACGCCCCACTCGGGGATAGGGACGTTAGGCGGATTTTTCCATATCTTCGTTTGTTTCCCGTGGAGCTTCCGCTACGTGATGCGAAGGAAGTGGATCAATTGGCCGATGGTCACACACTGCTCCGACTGTACCTGACAAAGGCATCGACTCCAAAGCGCATTCGCCAGCTACTGATGCGCACCCCGTTCGAGCTCAGTGAAGAAACTTCTCTCACCCGAACCAATCAAGAACGACTTGATATGGTAGTGGTGAAAGTTCGCTTGGATCAGTTTTCGCTCCATGAGAGGCAACTCGGTTTTCTGAGGTATCCTGAACTAAAACGATATGGTGATCTCCACAAGACCTTTCACGATATCGATGTGCGCTCAATCCGCCGGGTCTTTCGGATGGTGGAAAGACCCATTGCAAAAGGGACCTACCAGGTGGTATCGATGAAGAGTCTTATGAAGGAGGCCAAAGCGAAATACCCACAGAGAGCGCGTCGCGGCTATGAGCACGTGCAGCTACCCCATAACATGGAGAACTGGTTCTTATTGCGGTTCGACCGCAAGGCAGACCTGGTCCGCGTAGCGAAAGTACTCTCGGACCGCCCTGAGATCGAGGAGGTACTGTTCGATTACCCGGTACAATTCCATCAACTACCTGAGACAGAGCCTCTCTTTCCTAATCAATGGGCGCTAAAAGATGGTTGGGGAATCAATGTCGTTCCAGTCTGGCCTACTACAGCTGCAAATACGCCTGTTGTTGTTGCGGTCATCGGAACCGGGATCAAAGAGGATCTTGTTGAATTTGAGGGCAGAATCTGGAGCAATCCGGACGAAGTGGCGGATGACGGTCTTGATAATGACAGCAATGGATTTGTCGATGATATCAGTGGCATCACAACAAATGATGCATGGACCGGGGGAACGCCGTTTGTATTCTTAGATCATGAGACTCGTGTGGCGGGCATAATAGCTGCGGCTGTCAATGATGACTTTATGACAGGAGCTGTTGGTTGTGCGGACGTCAAGCTCATGAATATCAGTCTCGGGGCTCCTGCCTGTGGTTCCGGCGTTGCTGAAGCTATTGCTTATGCCTCACTCAATGGTGCTGATATTGCCAATATGTCTTTTGGCACACCACCATCAATATTGATCTGGGATGCTATTCAGATTGCGCTGACGCGCAACGGGGGTGGTATGACCATGGTCGCAAGTGCGGGTAATGGCAATAGGCGTGTTTCAGAAGACTATGTTATAAATGGCGCACATTATCCGGCCTGGTACGATGGCGTGCTAAACGTTGGGGGGACCGACCAGAATGGGCAATTGTGGCAAGACATCAGTGGAGCAGGTAGCAACTATGGTACAGGGTTAGATTTTGTCGCACCGGCAGAAGCCGTACAGACGATTACATACCTTGATTTAACCCAAACCACGACAACTGAGTCAACTATTAGCGGGACAAGTGCAAGCGCCGCGCTTGCTTCCGCCGTATCGGCCCTTCTTTTGGGGTCTTATCCCGCCCTGGGTCCGGCTGAGATTCGTAGCTGGCTGCGCACCACAGCTATTGACATATACACTCCCGGCGACGATGAATATAGCGGGGCAGGTTTGCTAAATGCCCAAAACGCCTTTGCACAGGGGACACCAAACCCGATAGTCGCTGACATTCTAGTTGAGAAGATCGGTGAAACATATGCCTTTAATGCAGGAGTGGATAATGCGGTAGCCGGTGATCCGGATCTGGGAATTACTATTCATGGGCCAATAGATGGCCCATGGCAATTGCATTATGGAATCAGTGACTCACCTGCTCCCAATGAGTGGATACCAATGTCAGTGCCTCCTGCGCTCGCTAACAGCGAATTGGATATCCCACGTTTCGCAGTTGGTCCAGGTGGGGGTGATCCATTGTTTTGGCAATATTATATCGACGTCGCAGATGACGGCATTGATTTTACCACAGACAATCTTAACAACAGACAGATCTATACGATTCGATTGAGCGCGTCAGATGTTTTAGGAAATATATATACTGCATATGATTGGTTTATGCCGATGCGCGCGATGATTGTATATCCTGTAAAAGATACGCCGATTCCTGTCCGTTGGGGATGGCCAGAGATAGATGGCTTGGTTGATACGCGCGATGAGGCTCTATATGACATCGCGATCGTACCGGAAACCGGTACACCAGATCCGAATCTTCGATTCAATCTGCTCGCACCAAATGCCTGTTTCAACCAACTATGGGAAGGTTACCAAGAGCCAAAGCGAGACACTAATTTTGTGCGGCTTACCGTTGCGGAAGGGACGTATGAGAACCTTGGCTGTCCTACGTTTACAACCCCCCCCACTACTGAGGGTGATTATCGGATTGAATTAACAGCACACACACCCAGTGGATTAGCTGAGCTTGATACGCAAGAAATAGTTGTGGATTCCACCTCATTCGATTTGAGATGGCAAGCTGAGATTGGCGGGCTATCATATTGGAAGAGTCTCGCTTCCTATGGATTGGAGGTAGCCGACATGAGTGGCAGCGGAGAGTGGAGAATTCTGGCAAACGTGTGGAAAAGCTTTATGAGCTTTACACCGGAGGGAGATCCTGTCCTTGATCTGGAATTTACTGGGGCTATAATGCATCATGCAGTATTTCATGCACCGCTATACCTTGTTGATGACCTAGATAATGATGGCACCGGCAGTAAAGAGATAGTCATTGAGAATGTAGCTGGCAACAATTACGATGAACGTGAGTTATGGGTACTTAATAGGGATGGGTCAACATTCAATTCAAATTGGCCGCAAACATTTATCACCTCGAGCTCGGATTGGCCGGGATCCCTCGGCAAAATTTCTTCCGGTGATATAGACGGCAACGGCTCCAAGGAGATTGTCTTCTGGGCAAACCACAAGAATGAACAAACGCCCAAGCTGCATGCGCTCAATCTGAATGGCGTGGAACTTAGCGGTTTTCCGGTCGCGTTTGCGCCCGAAGATCGATTCACCACGCCGATTGTTGGTGATATTGATGCCGACGGCATGGCTGAGATAGTGCTTGATCCAAAATGGAAAGTGTATGAAATGGAAGGAGGAAACTTACAAGAGAAACCAGGATGGCCACCAGCTCATACACCGGTACTTACATTTGGGAATGGTGGGACCAAAATCGCCGATGTCGTCACAGGGGGCGGTCGAGAGCTTGTTATCTATGGTATTGAGGGAAGTGGTGATCTACCCCGTAACTATATTATAGACGTTCTCAATGAGAACGGCGTGCGCCTACCAGGCAATTGGCCCGTGGTGCTTGATGAACCGGAAAATTGGCCGGTGACCGCACAAATTAACAGAGGAGACATGACTAAGATATTTATTGATATTGCGCAAATAGTCCCGGGTGGCGATTCGGAAATTGTAGCAGCGTCTCATAAAGTGAGAGTGTTGGATGCGAATGGCGTTGTTGTTACAGGCATTCCCGAGATTGACCTCGGAGGTGAATGCAGAGGGGTAAAAGTCATCAACGTCGATTCTGATAATCAGCCGGAGATAGTAGCACTTGTTATGAAATACTCCGATGATGAAGGATGGCTGAATTCTGGTTGGGGTGAGCTTGTTGCGTATGATCTCAATGGGGCACCTCTCTCCGATGGTGATGACCGATGGCCTGTTTACGTCGGCTTCGATCCCCATATGGCATTAGATAATACCGTTGCGATTGAAGATATCGATGACGATGGCCAGCTAGAGATAGTAACCTTGCTCAATCCACTGCCGAATAAAACCTGGCCCGATGGATTCTATTGGGTGCGTTCAGGTATGCAACATAGCAGGATTGAAGTCTTGAATATCCGATAACCGAGACTGACACCTTTAGTATTGGAATTAGTGGAGCTCTCTACGTTTCCTCTTTCGGAGAGATAGAGTCGAATCCTGTATAGTCAAAAAGAGTCCATCCAGATAACGAAAGTGAGTTTTGCTGTCAACATTGATTTTTGGATGTGGAGTTGTGAATTTAGGCCAATTCGGGCATAGTTCACCGCTTTGCCCGATGCTGGATTTTTTATCGGTAGGTTTCAATTGGATAATCAATATCGATGATGTATTCATCCGCACCGGGCGATGAGGACTTCTCATAGATGATGTGGGGTCCGGCAGGCGGGCTATTGGCGCACGGAGGCGGCTTGCGTTTGACATCCCATAAGTCCAGGTGTTTGAGGATTTTATTGACAAGCTGTTCATCCTCGATAAAAGAAGGAAAAATAGGTAAATTATACTCGACATTGGCCCTCACTTCATATACAAAAGGACATTACTGGAGTCAGACAAAAAAACATTCCATTATGTTGGAGAACGACAATGCCAAGAACGCCTCGAATGGTAATTGCAGATGAAACAACCGTGTATCACGTGATGTCCCGAACGGCTCTGGACGGTTTTCCCCGGGGCGATATTGAAAAGGATTTCAAGCAAAAAGATTTACCAACTATTCCCCCATCCCCCATCGAAACTCAGAGCCGACATATCAGATGTTCTCACACTATTTAATAAAGTGCCTGTCCCTAATTCCCCTTCTCGGCCGTACACCCGTGGACGGAAGCGAATGCGACAATGGCGGGGTCAAGCGGATTCACTCGGGTCTTTATGTTAGACTCAATTTAACTTGCATGGTTATTTGCAACCACAATATGTAGATATGATATGTATCAAATTCGGGCAAGCCGAAGAAGAACGATTTGATTTCAGCGTCACCAACTATATCCTTCAGAGCTAAATAAACTTGTCGCGCCAGAGGTCTGAAAGAAATTCATGCCAAGGAATGGCCAAAATATTGTCTGCACGCGTCTTTACCGGATCTTGGCTTACCAGGATCAGGTTTTGAAAAACACCTTCTTCATTTAAATAGTTTAATCCTTTAAAATCGTTTTTGTTGAGTTTTGTGGATGCTTTTACCTCGATCGCGGTCTTGGTGCCCAACAGGAAATCCACCTCGTGACCGGCCTTTGACCGCCAGTAAGTCAGGGGGATTCTCTTTCTCTTGTAACTAAGGTAGGCCCTTAACTCCATGCAGATAAATTGCTCAAAACTTTTTCCGTATAGATTGGAGTTGCGGTCCAGTGTTTCAGTGCCAGCCAGTGTGTGTGTGATGCCGGGGTCAAAGAAATAAAATTTTCCTTTCTTTATGGCTTTGCGCTTTTTAGAATCAGTCCAGGCAGGCAGGAGAAAGCCAACGAGTGTATCCTCTAAAAGTCCGACATATTCAGTTACTGTTGATGGCGGGACCTGGCAGTCATTGGCAAGTTTGGTAAAGTTGATCATTTCGCCGTTGGCCAAAGCAATAGACTTTAAAAAACGTGAAAATGGCGGCAGTCGCCTTATCAGACCCTCGGCAATTATTTCTTCTCTGAGGTATGTGTTTACATAGGCGTCAAGCTCTTCCTCCGGGTAATCGCTTAAATATACGGCCGGCAGTCCGCCATATTGCAAATAGCGGTTCAGTTTAAATTCAGGTATTTCCCGGTATATGAGAGGGTACATTCTTGCTTCCCAGACTCGGCCTGCCAAAAGGTTTGCCTGCCCCCTGCGCAGTTTCCGTGCACTTGAACCTGTGAGCAAAAAGTTGAGACCCTTAGATTCAATAAGTCGGTGGATTTCATTGAGAAGCTCAGGAATACGTTGAATTTCGTCGATGACAATGGTCTCGGCAGGAGCCGCATCGATGAGGGATTCCAGATCATGCGGATCACTTGACAGCCTCAGGAAATAGCGTGAGTCAAGAAGATCGATGACCAAGGCCGTTTTCGCCAGTTGTTGCCGGATAAGAGTGGTTTTGCCAGTGGCACGTGGTCCAAAAAGAAAAAACGATTTCATTGCCAGCAACGGCTTTAACTTTAGTTGTCGTTTAATTTCCATTTAGCAATTATATTGTGAGTTGTCAGGATAATTCGTAATATAATTGCTAATTAAAGAAAATGCAAGAGAAAAAATCTGTCTCTTGCTTTTTGATGATGGAGACGAAGAGACGAAACAAAATAGATCATTGCTGTCCAAAATAATTTGAAAATCAAATACTGCCTTTAATAAAAACAGGCAGTTATAAACGGGAAATTAGTGATTTAGAAATCAGGTTGTAC
>CACVKW010000104.1 GCA_902749685.1 Olavius sp. associated proteobacterium Delta 1
AAATTTAGCTCTTTTACAATTTGCACCAACTGGGATCAAGGATCGGATTTTAAAGGGAATGTGCGCTTTGGCCCGCAGGTGGACAACGTGGTCATTTATACAAATGACCACCTGGGGACACCACAAATGCTGACTGCTGTTAATGGGGCGGTGGTGTGGTCCGCGAAGTACTCTTCTTTTGGGAAAGCGGATGTTGATATCTCTTCTTCCCTTACAAATAATCTGAGGTTTCCTGGACAGTACTTTGATAGTGAGACAGGCCTGCATTATAACTGGCACAGATACTATGAGCCCAAGGTAGGGAGGTACTTGACGCCGGACCCCATTGGGCTATTTGGTGGGATTAATCTTTTCACTTACGTTTCAAATACTCCTATTAATTCAATTGACCCTTTTGGTCTACATGAGTGGTCTTATTTTCACAGTCATTCTGGGGAGTATAGTCAAAGCCGAAAAAGATATGCTATTACCCACGGACCATGGACAATCTTCAACAAAGAGTTTGACGATATGCCAAGATGCATACAAGTAGGTATGGAGTATCATGAAAGTCTCCATCAAAGATTTTGGTTTGCTGGCGAAAAATGGGTTTGGGAACACTGGATTGTGTTTATAGATAGACAATTAAAGAGCATGTGCGATGATGATCCATGTAAAAAAGAGTTAGATGATTTTTTTAAAAATCAAGTTATTCCTGCGGCGGTTGAAAAAGGTTACCTGCCTGATCCCTATGAAGAACCTTCGGAGACCAACAAGCGAATAACAGAGCAGATAATAGAGACAGTGCCATGAGAAAGTTTAACAAGCAACAGAGACTAACTATTGGACTCACCATTATACTATTATTGGTTTTGCCGCAAGTTCTTCGACCAAAGATCTTATGGACTACCTTAGAAGTCGATCGGAATCTGGATTTAATTTATTTTTTATGTTTACCGATTGTAATTATTGCTGTTGGTGTATTTGTAGTGTATCTTTATAGAGATAAGGATAAAGGCTCGTCCGTTTAGGAGAAAGCAAAGGAGTCTGGTCTTTAATTTTAAATATTGGAGAAGGCAAAGGCAGTTGGAGATTAATCTTCAACTGCCTTTTTATTTTAATTGCCGGTTTAAAATGATCCGATCCTTTTTAAGGGGTGGCGGCCGGGGAGAAGGGCGATTAAATCAGCCAGCCGCTTCCCT
>CACVKW010000105.1 GCA_902749685.1 Olavius sp. associated proteobacterium Delta 1
ACAACCACCCTACATACAAGGAGGATTTTTTTCAATGACTCGTTTTACAACTCATTATATGACTCATTCTAAACTCGTTTTTGGACAAGAGTGATAATACATTTAGATTGAAAACAAAGATTTGAGGCACGATATGTGCGCAGGCACGGAAGTCACAATTATTACAGGGCTGAAATTTTATATATTTGTCATTGTGTAATCTGCAAAAAGCCTTCGCTATAATTGAAGCATGAATTTTTTGAAATCAAGACACCTGTATCGGACAATTCCATATAATCCTCTAAAAACCCTTGCAATATCCCTTTGAAACCTGATAATTTGTTGGCATCTAATTTAGGTTAAATCCGGTGATCAAATCGAACCCGATTTGATTCTGATTCATTAGATATTACAATCTTACCCTGAACTGACATTATTTCAATCGGCAATTGGCTAATATTTAGCTTTTTTGGCAAGATACCCAGAAGGTGGCACAAATGCTATGGCATAAAACTACTGTAAATCTTCATGGCCAATGAAATTCTCATAGTGGACGATGAGCCGAATGTTGTTGTGCCCATCCAGTTTTTGATGGAACAGCAGGGTTACAGGGCCATGATAGCAGAAAGGGGCGAAGATGCATTGGATCTGATTTACCAATACTAACCGGATCTTGTGCTGCTGGACATAATGCTTCCCGGAATTGACGGATATGAAGTTTGCGAAATTGTCCGTTTGAATCCCAATTTTCGAAAGGTCAAAATAATTTTTTTTGACCGCTAAGGGTCGTGAAGAGGAAATCGACAAAGGTCTGGCACTTGGTGCGGATGCCTATATAACCAAGCCTTTCTCGAATGCTGCGCTTGCCGCCAAGGTCAAAGAGCTTTTAGGAAAAACCTATAAAAAAGCCGGGGAATAAACTCTGGAAGATTATAACACTTAACCATAGCTCCTAAGAAAATCAATTTTCCTTTCATTGGCAATTACAAAATCCGGGTAGCAAAAGGAGGCAATCGTGGCATCATTTACAGATCGGATGATACGGGCAGCAAAACTGGATGTAACCCTTTATGAAGAGGTCGAAGCGGACAAAGGAACCATGGGGCAGGCCATGGGAGTGGTCATCCTTTCCAGTGTTGCTGCCGGAATAGGAACTATCGGCACGACAGGGATAAAGGGACTTTTTTTCGGAACCATAGTTGCCCTGCTGGGATGGTTTATCTGGGCGTTTCTGACATATTTTATTGGAACCAGGCTGTTACCTGAACCACAAACAAAAGCAGACATTGGGGAGTTGCTGCGCACTATCGGATTCTCCAGTTCACCGGGAGTTCTGCGCGTTTTGGCAATCATCCCTATGCTGGGGGCCATCCTCAATTTCATCATTGGCATCTGGATGCTGGTGGCGATGGTCATTGCCGTCAGGCAAGCACTTGACTATAAAAGTACTTGGCGAGCAGTTGGAGTTTGTCTTATCGGTTGGATTGTTCAGATGGCCATTTTCGCTTTGTTTTTTTGGTTGGTAGGGGGATTCGGAGCTTCACAGGCATAATTCATATTCAAAACGCCACTATGCAATTTATCGGAATTTTCCCCAAATGTTTTGTTCATATTAGATTCGCAGACGATGTTTTTCTACAGCCTCGTTAGGTCACCAAAGGGATTCGACTGATGAAGACTGAGTCGGGAAAAGACAAGATGTTTACACTGGTCGGGAAGGGAGTCTCACCGGGGCTGGCTAAAGGGAAGGCATTCGTTTATATAGACGTGCTTCAGAGAGACTCCGAACTCTATGTAATAGACCGCGCCCAGATCGGTGAAGAGAAGGCCAGAATTGAGAAGGCAATCGGCGATGTACGGCAGAACCTGACTATCGATGCGAAACAGATTGAGGTTAAGTTGGGCAAGCATTCGGCAGATATCTTCCTTGCTCAAGAGGCTATCCTGCTTGATTCCTTTGTTGCAGAGGAAATGAAAAGGATCTTGGAAGCAGAACTCATCAATGCCGAGCAGGTGGTCAGAACGGTTTTCAGACTGCTGGCCCGCAGATTCAGAGACATGAACAATGAAGTGCTCCGGGATCGTGGAGATGACATAGACGATTTATCCCGTAGGTTATTGCTGTCGAACCCCGCGGTGAGATGCAAAGTTAGGCGCAATTAGAAGGGCGCTTTCTGATAAAACATGACAAGAAAAGTTATTATTTCGCAGTCTGCATTAAAA
>CACVKW010000106.1 GCA_902749685.1 Olavius sp. associated proteobacterium Delta 1
AACCCTAACATTGCATAAATTCTTGTCATCTAGCCTGGCCGTTATGTCTGAGATCGTTGCTTTTTCCGGGCTGATGCTGGATGCTTGATACTCGATGCTG
>CACVKW010000107.1 GCA_902749685.1 Olavius sp. associated proteobacterium Delta 1
ACCCTAACATTGCATAAATTCTTGTCATCTAGCCTGGCCGTTATGTCTGAGATCGTTGCTTTTTCCGGGCTGATGCTGGATGCTTGATACTCGATGCTGG
>CACVKW010000108.1 GCA_902749685.1 Olavius sp. associated proteobacterium Delta 1
GCATCAAGTATCAAGCATCCAGCATCTGCCCGGAAAAAGCAACGATCTCAGACATAACGGCCAGGCTAGATGACAAGAATTTATGCAATGTTAGGGTTAA
>CACVKW010000109.1 GCA_902749685.1 Olavius sp. associated proteobacterium Delta 1
TACAACCTGATTTCTAAATCACTAATTTCCCGTTTATAACTGCCTGTTTTTATTAAAGGCAGTATTTGATTTTCAAATTATTTTGGACAGCAATGACTCCTTTCCTAACCTGAAAAGTCCAAGTCATGAAATCCTCTGTATCCCATTTTTTAATAAGCTTTGGTATGATCTTGCCCTGCTCGTTTAGATCAAAAAGCCCTTCAAAAATTTGCATGCTTACTGGAAAAGACTGTGGATTTTTAATTTTGATTGGGATTAGACGATCAGGCGTAGTGTCCAAGCCAAAAACTATTTGACTTGCAAGTGCTTTCGAATGAGCGATTAACAACAAACTAATACCGATCAAAAGCCATAGCGAAGGTATCCTTATTTTTTTTAGGCTACAGAAATGATTATGCATTATTTTCTCCTTCGTTAGAGTCTTGTGAAATGCTACCGTGCGCCCGCTCATTAATTTCCCTATTTCCGGAACTGACTTTCTCTATTTCTTTTTTGTATAGAGGAAAGTTATATATATCTGCTTTATCAGATTTTACCCATTCAAATTCTTTCCCTCTTCCGTTACTTCCAATATTTGACATCGCCATTTTATTATTCTCCATCTATTGTTCAAAAATATGAACTTGGTTTAGACCAGTAAGGATATCCGCCCTTTGTGTGTTCTTTATGCGATCTTTTTAAGAATTTTTTCAATACCGTCCGCATTATTTCAATTTTTTATAATAATGCTTTAATTTGCTCCTTACCCAAAAATTTTACAGTTAATATGGCACCAACAAGACTTGTTTGAATA
>CACVKW010000110.1 GCA_902749685.1 Olavius sp. associated proteobacterium Delta 1
AGGCTATTTAAGTTTAGATCCGACATTTCCAGCAAGAATAAGTGTCCCTTAATTCATTTCGATTGCAGTTGCGGTAGACCGATAATTCTCAAATTAGGTGTGTTTTAAATAAAGTGCCTGTCCCTTTATTATTGTCTATCGCAAACAGCTGGGATATGAACCTGATGGAATCCGCTCGGTGTTGCTGGACTTTGACCGCTATTTGCAAAAACATGCCGTTGATCAAAGCCAATTGACCCCGGCCTTTTTTCTTAAACTCAGAGCCGGCATCCATGAAGATCCCAATACGGTTAATCGAGTCTTGTCCGGGCTGCGTGCGCTGTTTGCCTTTTTAGTGCGCCAGGGTCTTTATACCCAAAACCCCCTGGATGATATCCCGGCCCGCGGACAGCGCTACTTTGTGCCCTTTGTTTTTACGATGCCCCAAACCGATCAATTGCTTCAGGCCGTGTGCCAAAGCATCCGGCACCAACCACGATATTTTCTCTTCGATGTGGCCCTCTATCTGTCTATTTTACTGATGGCACGCTGCGGCATGCGCATCAACGAACCGTTGCGCTTGCGGCGAGATCATTACCGGCCTGATAAGGGGACTGTCTATATTGAAAAAACCAAGTTCAGAAAGGATCGATTGATCCCGCTTCCCAAGGCCGTACAAAAACAACTCGATGATTACCTTAGATTGCGACAACTGTTCGGTGCAAACAATCAAAGCCCATATCTGTTAGCCTCCAAAAAACAACGGGGCTTTCATCAGAATCAGGTGCGCTATATCTTTCATCGGGCCGTTGACGCCATCGGCATCCGCCAAAAGCGGCAGATCATCGGCGATATGACCTTCGGCAAACCCGTGCCTCACAGCCTGAGACATTCGTTTGCCATCAACACCTTAACTCAAATCAAAGCCCGTAGTCAAAATCCTCAGCATGCACTGCCGGTACTGGCGGCTTACATGGGACACCGCAAGTATCAGTACACCGGCGCCTATCTGAAAGTAAACCATGCCGCCGACCGCAGTGGGCTGATCGAATTTGCCAAATCCCAACTGGATGTCATATGAGACTATCTTCGGCCATTCATCAGTTCTTCAGCAGGTATCTGCCGTATATCAAAGCGCTCAGCCCCCATACAATCAAAGCCTATCGGGATAGCTTTAAGCTTTTTTTACCCTATGCCGCCAACTATTACGGCATCAAAATCAGCTCACTTCAAATCGCGCATCTTGGAGTTGAAGTCATTTTAGATTTTTTAGACAGTCTGGAAAAACAGCGCCATAACTCGGCTAAAACTCGCAACAGCCGTCTGGCAGCCCTCAAATCACTGGCCAAGATGATCCGCTTCATGTATCCGGATCAAAGACAACTGGCTGATAGAATCCTGAGCATTCCTCAAAAGCGCTCTCAACGCCAGCTGATCGGTTTTTTATATCCCTATGAAATCGACCAGATCCTACAGGCGGTAGATCTGAAAAATGCTCTGGGCGTGCGTGACTACTGCCTTTTACAGCTACTGTATGACTCCGGCGCCCGGGCCACTGAAATTGCAACATTGAACTTGGACTATTTTAATGCCCACAATCAAAACCTGGCCATTTTAGGCAAAGGCAGCCGCTTCCGGCAAATTGAGCTGGAGACCAAAACCGTCAGGCTGCTCACTGTCTACATTGCAAAATACCGTGTCAGTCCCAAACCCGCATATCAGCACCGGCTCTTTATCAATCAATGCGGCAAACAGCTCACTCGCCACGGCATTTATCGCTTGTGTAAAAAATATCTTCAAATGGCGCTACCACCCAAACGACTAAAAGATATCAATCCGGTCCACAGCTTCCGCCATTCCTGTGCGATTAAAATGCTCACTGACGGCCACTCGGTCTCTGATATCCGAAATAGACTGGGACATGAAGATATTCAATCCACATCGGTCTATTTGCAGCTGGATTTGTCAAAAAGAAAAATAATCCAACAGCAGTTTATCCAACATGTTCAATCTAATGTGATGGAAAACCCGGAAATAGAGCAACTGATCGATTGGCAGAACAAAGATGATATCATGGCTTGGCTGGACGATCTATAGACATTGCTAACCACCAGCCAAATGACTACAGGTAGGTTTAAACCAGCAGAATTATGTTAACTCGGTCATTAACAAAAAGAGTAAAATTACTATTATGTTGCTGAATTTAATCGAAATATTCAATTTGCAAGGACCACGGAAATTATTCAAATAATATCAGATGGATAGATAGACACGCAACATAATAGCCGAAATTCATCATTTAGCTATTTATTACATTGCGTTAGGAAATCTAAAAACCATAAACCATAGAAATATGCTTAGAGAATTATAACCATTTTTAAATTTTCATAAATTCGAACATCTCTTTTACATCTATCATATAGTCTCCCTCTTGACACCTTTCTACCCTTTATTTAATATCCCAAACCAAAGGCTTGTAAACTTTGGCTCTAAAGCAACTAAAATGGAGTTTAACTTTGGGTTTAAAAGATTTTCGCGCACTCCGCATACTGATTGTTGAAGATAACATCGATATAGCTGAAAACATAGCCGACTATTTTGAACTCCAAGACCATGTAACGGATTTTGCAATGGATGGCATCGGCGGATTACATCTGGCGTTAACGCAAGAGTATGATGCCATTATACTGGATATTATGTTACCGGGGATGGATGGCTTGACGTTCTGTAGAAAACTTCGAGAAGAGTGTGAAAAGGCAACTCCGGTATTATTGTTAACGGCGCGAGACACACTTGGTGACAAATTGGAAGGATTTGACGCAGGCGCCGATGACTATCTTGTAAAGCCATTTGAATTGGAGGAGTTAAATGCCCGGGTGCAGGCTCTGGTGAGACGATCTGATCAGGCCGGGAAGAAGCCTCTGCGGGTTGGCGATCTTGAGTTGGACGTTGGCAAAAGGATAGTCCAACGCGCCGGCCGCCCCATCGAATTGAATCGTGCCTGTCTGAAAATTCTTGTCATGCTGATGCGCGCCTCTCCCAATGTCGTACCCCGCCAAGAAATCGAATATGCCTTGTGGAGTGATATGCCTCCTGGCAGTGATGTTCTGCGCAGCCATATTTACACCCTGCGCCGGGTCATCGACAAACCTTTTAAACGTCCTCTAATCCAAACCGTTCACGGTATCGGTTATAAATTGGTGGCTCCCAATGACTTATCGGCATAGCCTTCGCTCCCGTATTATTGTTGCCTTTTGTTTATTCGGCGCCGTTCTCGGCATCGTATATGCTACCGCCGTTTACATATCTTTGGATGCGATCGACGATCATCTCATTGACAGCCGCCTCAATGAGGAGGTCGAGCATTTTATTTCCCATTATCAAAGGTATAACGCTTATCCAAAACCAACATCGCCGTATATTACCGCGTATGTGGGTACGGAAAATATGCCGCTTCATGTGCTGAATATGATTGACGGATTTACTGAGGGGCTGCATGAGGCGCACATTGATGAAGAAGAATACCATATTGCAATTCAAAAGCTTCAAGGTCAGGAAAAGATTTTATACCTGTTTTACGAAGTTAGCGCTCTGGAGTTTACTGAAAAACGCAAATTGGGCATCCGTCTCGTTTTGATTGCCGGGGTTGCCTTAAATATCGGACTTGGATTGTGGATAGGATGGTTGACTTCCCGCAAAGTCATTGCCCCGGTTGCGCATCTGTCAGATTTGGTGAACAAATCCGGACCGGATAACCTGCCGACCGACCTTTCAAAAGCTTTTTTTAATGATGAAGTCGGTGTGCTCGCAAAAGCACTGGAACAAGCGATGCAAAGAGTCGAGACCTTTGTCGAGCGTGAACATCAATTCAGCCGCTACGCAAGCCATGAGCTGAGAACCCCTGTCACGATCATCAAAGGGGCCGTGGTATTGCTGAAAAGAAAGCTCTCCGGAGAAGACGATCCCGCCTATCGCCCTTTGAGGCGGATTGAACGATCCGTAGCAAACATGGAAAACATAATTGAAACCCTGCTATGGCTAGCACGGGAAGGTTTGGCAGTCGATCAGGATCAAGTTTTGGAGGTTGGGTCGGTTGTCCAAGAAACCATTGAGCAAAACCGTTACCTCATTGGTAATAAACCCGTCGAGATAGCGTTTGTCTCCGAAGGCAACCCCCAATTATCAATTCCGGCGCCCATATTTCAGATAATGCTGACTAATTTAATTCGCAACGCCATCCAGCACACCGCATCCGGTAAAATCAGCGTCATCGTCAGGGATGATCGTGTAATCGTTTCTGATAGCGGTGAAGGCATGGAACCTGAGGCTCTAAAGCTTGTCACCCAACCCCTTTCCGGTGACGACCGGTATAGAGGCCATGGAATTGGGCTTTCAATTGTTAGACGTCTATGCAATCGGCTGGACTGGAATTTGGAATTTGCTAGCGAGCCGGATCGTGGCACAACCGCACAAATGATTTTTTCCTAAATTGAGCCTTTTATAATGCCGACGTATCGCTCCTCCCTTATTTATCTGCTTTAAACCACCCTTTTCACTTTTATTTGACATAGATTTCACATTTTTTTCACATACCACTTGGTAGGATCAACCCGAGAAATTCCAGATCAACCGTCTTGGGATCTATCACAAAATTGTTATGAGTAAAGACAACCACAAAGAAACGCTTCATTCCGAGCGCCGGGCGTTTATTAAGACAACCGTCCTGGGCGGTGGGGCCGCTATTTTAACTGGGATTCCGTTGGTCTCATATTTTATTGCACCGGCTTTAAAAAAGGCCACCGGAAAATGGGTGGATTTTGGGGCTGTTGAAGATTTATCACCCGGCAGCATCGAGATGTTGACTTACGAATTCATGGTCAAAGACGGCTGGCTGGTGCTGCCCCAGCGGGGGTTTGTCTGGGCCAAAAGCAACACTGATCATAACATTAAGGTCTTTTCATCAACCTGCACGCATCTGGCTTGCAATGTGATCTGGCAGGAAGAAACCAACCATTTTCTATGTCCCTGCCATTCCGGTCGCTTTGATTCAAACGGTAAACCCGTTGCCGGACCGCCCACCAAGCCTCTGGCGACGTTAGAGCATAAAATCGAAGAAGATAACCTGTTGGTCTATTTGACCTTGTAACCCTAAATTCATAACAAAAAAGGAGGTAACATCCCATGCGTAAACAAAAAAAAATCGGTATTATTCTGGTTTTGGCTGTCGCCCTCGGCGGATTAATTCTTTTTAATTCAAATGAAGTGACCGGAGCTGCCAAGCAGTCCCTTACGGCCGCCAAGGTCAAAAACGCACCGGCCAGCTTTGACGATCCGGCCTGGCAGAAGGCCAAGGCGGTGAACGTGCCCTTTGAAGGTAAAGAAAAATTTGCCGGTAAAAAGGCCTCCGTCACAACCAAGGCTGTCTATACTGACAAGGAAATCTATTTCTTGTTTTCCTGGCAAGACAAGACCAAGAGTGTGACCAAAGGAGCTTGGGCGTTTGACGGACAAAAATGGAGTCATCAAAAAGGCAACGAGGATCGAATTTCACTCCTATTTGAAATCAGCCGCATCAATAACTTTGCCACCAAAGGCTGCGCGGTTGTTTGTCATGTTCCGGAGGGAGCATCGAATGCCAAGGACGGCAAATTCGGCACCACCTCGGCGGCTCAAAAAGGTGATTTGTGGCATTGGAAGGCAGCCCGATCCGATCCCGCGGGATTCGCTGATGATACATGGCTCACCGCCATCAGCCCTAAAAAAGGCGGCCGCAAAGGTGATGCCGGCAAAGGCGGCGATACCAAAAACATGACAGCCGACAAGTCGATGCCCAAATACATGCTGGCCCCGGGCAAAAAGCTGACTCAAAACGATATTCTGCTGGTATCCCATGCCTCAGAAATAAAGGATTATTCTATGTTTAAACCCGGAGATACCATCACCTACCGCATGCCCAAGATGCCGCAGGGTTCCCGAGCCGATATCAAGGCCGCCAGCCGTTACGCTGATGGTAGCTGGAGCGTTATACTCTACCGGAACCTTGACACCGGCCATGAAGACGACACGGCCTTTAATCCTCGCAAAAAATACAATTTTGCAATGGCTCTGTTTGACGATTCCGGTGACGAAGACTCCTATGACTCCGAAGTGTTGAGCTTGCAATTTAGTCGTTAAAAAATTGTCTGAGGGAGCACATGGTGAATCAAACAACCGGGAACCGACCTGGGACCTTGCTGGAGCGCCTGGTCCTGGACGAAACAGTTAACCGACTTAAAAATCTGGATGTCCCCACTGATGCATTGACCTGGCATCGTTTTTTTGGAGCCTTACTTCTGGTACTTCTCGTGTTGCTGTTTTTATCCGGGGCCTTTATGGCGCTTTACTATTCACCGGCGCCCGGGTCGGCATATGACAGCGTTGACTATGCCTTGTTCACGGTTCCCTTCGGGGACGTCATCAAGGGCATCCACCATTATGGCTGGAATCTATTCCTGGCTGTCCTGGGCGCGCATCTCGTCCGTGGATTTTTAGTAGGAGCTTACAAAGCGCCACGACAGCTAATTTGGGTCTCGGGCGTGTTGATCTTACTTTTTGTACCCATCTTCATCATTACCGGAGACCTTCTTCCCTGGGATCAAAAGGGGTATTGGTCGACCCAGGTGAGGCTCAGCATTATAGGATCCGTCCCCTTGATTGGCGATTTTATCGTGCGCCTGATCCAGGGGGGGCCTTTGACCGGAATTGTGGCACTGACCCGGTTTTATGTGCTCCATATCCTATTTCTGCCCGGCCTGCTGGTGGGATTAATTGTCATTCATTTTCATTTTCTCAAAAATCGCGGTTTGTCGGATCCTTTATCGGGCAGTGATTTTGCCGCCAAAAGGGTGCGCTTTTTCCCGGTTGTGATAAATCGGTGGTTGATTCTTTTTCTGTGCGTTACCGTAATGCTGGGCCTGATTTCCTGGTACTGGCCCGCACCGTTAGGTGATCCCGCCGACCCCACCGACGCCACGTATGTTCCCAAGCCGGAATGGTGGGTGCTGTTTTTAAATCAGCTGGTAACCATATTTAAAGGACCCTGGTCAGTGATCGGAAGTGTCATCATTCCGGGCGCGCTGGCTGGTTTGTTCATAGCCCTGCCGTTTATCGATTCTTCACCACAGCGTCATCCCGCCCATCGCAAAGCGGTCATGCTGGTCGCGTCCATCTTGGCTATCGCTGTTTTGGTACTGTCAATTTTGGGGTATATGGAACATTTTCGAGGGTCCCATCCTTAGTCTGTATTTGAATTGCAATCAACGGGGTTGCCCATGTTACGAAAACTTTTAATTGGCGCTGTTTTGTTACTGGCCCTGATCGCCGGCGGCGCACTGGTGTTGCCACCGCATCAGGTCAAGGCCCATACGTTGGTGATTACGGCCAACTTCATCAAGACCGCTCCGCAGGGATTGGATGATCCTGTCTGGAGGAAAGCATCGGCATCGCAGCTCCTGGTAGAGGGCCGTGAGACGTCAGGTGGAAGCAATGGCACGGTAACCACCCGGGCCGTGTACACCGATGACAGCCTGTATTTTCTTTTCAAGTGGAAAGATCCGACCCGCAGCCTTACTAAGCAATCCTGGCGATTTGATGGCCAAAACTGGAATCATCTCAAGGGCAACGAGGACCGAATTGCCCTGCTATTCGAGATAACCCGGATAAATAAGTTCGCCAGCAGAGGTTGTGCCGTAACCTGCCATAGTCCGGCCGACCTGCCAAGAAATAAATGGAAATTTGCCACCAAGACGGATGTTGAGAAAGGTGATTTATGGCATTGGAAGGCGGCGCGCTCCGCGCCCTATGATTATGCTGATGATGCCTGGTTGACTTTGGCCGGTAATCCCACTGGATCATATCGGGAAACGGGGCGAAGAAAAGATACCGGCGCCGGTGGGGATGTCAGGAATCAGACTATAGATGGGACACGACCTATTTATATGCAAGACCCAAATAAAAAACCCTCGGTTCCAGGTTTCCTTCTTTTGGATGAGGCGATTAAAATAGCAGACTATTCTCTATTCAAAGCCGGAGATATCATCCCTTACCGCCTACCGATCAAACCTTCCGGATCCCGATTTGATGTGAAAGCAATCAGTCGCCATGCAGATGGTGGGTGGATGGTCATGCTTTACCGCAAGCTTGATACAGGCCACGAAGATGATGTAACATTCAATCCAATGAGAAATTATGGTTTTGCTTTAGCTGTGTTTGATGATTCAGGATCTGACCACTCAAAGGCGACTGAGCCGATGACGTTAAGATTCAGTCGAGAATGATCTGTTGATAAAATCAAATTATGAAAAACTGCCCACCAACAATTAGCTTTCCGACCAATCAAGGACGGAATAGGGACAGGCACTTTACGTTTGACACCCATGAGTTTTTGTGGAATATAAGACCAAAGCTAGCATAAAAAGGAGCCTATCATGCCCAGAACCCAG
>CACVKW010000111.1 GCA_902749685.1 Olavius sp. associated proteobacterium Delta 1
CAAATCATTGCTGTCCAAAATAATTTGAAAATCAAATACTGCCTTTAATAAAAACAGGCAGTTATAAACGGGAAATTAGTGATTTAGAAATCAGGTTGTA
>CACVKW010000112.1 GCA_902749685.1 Olavius sp. associated proteobacterium Delta 1
GCTACGCCGCACAGGTCTATGCGGGCTTTTCGAGGCATGTCCAGCATGTATCAAATAAATCCAATTTTGTAAACCGTAAATCCGAGGAACGTCCCCTATCTCTAACCCTATTGAGCAGTTGTGGAACCACACAAAGGGAAACAGTGTGGGGCGGCAGGTAGTAAACGGGCCAAACCAGCTTAAAAGAGCCGTTATCAACACACTGCGCAGTCTTCAGAAGCTACCAAAGAAGATCGCTTCGTTTTTCAGACACCCGGACTGTGCTTATATTTTGAACTCTTGATGTCTATAGACTTTTGGCCGCATTAGTAATGATGAGATACCAAAGACAGGAGATAAGAAGGTATTTGATTTATCGAATTTGATTTTGCTGCCAACTAATTGATCGAAAGTATATCGGTGAAGATAAGGCTCAGCACTGAAAAGCTAAAATTTGTTTTTATCAAAATAAAAACAGATTTTGAGAAGATGGTGAGCTGGAATTTTGAGTTTGAGGATATGACCGGCTGGTTATATTGCCTCTGATAATCTCCTTAACGAATACATCCCATCCAGGCCCTTGATCGGTTTGGGCTTCTTTTCGTGCTTTGAAGAGAATAAATTTTTAAAGCGCTGGTAATTTAGGGACACAAACTCCTTTGATCCGATGATGCCCGAATCCGTAAAATAGCGAGTACGATACCTGAAACGATCCGTTTTGCTGAGTTCAAACGCTCTGCGGCGCTCTTTTGCAAGAACCTTATCTTCGATAACCTTCACGCTGCCCTTCTCGGGCTGGTTTAGCGAGCCGGCCTCATATACATATCGGCGATATCTTATGATAGGCTCTTTTTGGCTTTTAACATTAAATTCTTTTAAACCAAAATCAGTGGACAGAAAGTTGTCCTGATTGTTTGTCTGTATGTGATAGCCCAGTGAGTTCCAGCGGTAATGCTCGGGACGCTCCACCAGCCCGGCGCGCAGGGGCTATATCGCTGTTTTTGCTACAAAAAGCTCAATATAACTTACATTTCGCACTTGTAAAAAGAAATTTCAGGAATTATGCGAGTTATGCTAATTATTGCTCTAACTTGCTTATATTACAACGAATAAAAAAA
>CACVKW010000113.1 GCA_902749685.1 Olavius sp. associated proteobacterium Delta 1
CTGTTAGATATCCAGCATCGAGTATCAAGCATCCAGCATCAGCCCGGAAAAAGCAACGATCTCAGACATAACGGCCAGGCTAGATGACAAGAATTTATGCAA
>CACVKW010000114.1 GCA_902749685.1 Olavius sp. associated proteobacterium Delta 1
CTTTTTCGATGACTGGATGCTGCGGATGGAGTACACCGCCCCGTTCATGCCGTCTAATTCCTCGATGGCCAGGATCTTATGCTTGAGGCTGTCTTTATCTTTGTAAAACAAGGCCTGGTCCGTCAGCCGGGTGTATTTAACGAAGTCATCTTCGGGAACCATCGAAGGCACCGTATCCTGAAGATAGGATTTGCCGGCAGCCGACCGGGATTGGATCATCACCGACAGCGGCTGCTCCATCTTGCGGGAGACCGCCGCAATGTAAC
>CACVKW010000115.1 GCA_902749685.1 Olavius sp. associated proteobacterium Delta 1
ATAACCTGATTTCGAAATCACCAATTTCGCGTTTATAACTGCCTGTTATTATTAAAGGCAGTATTTGATTTTCAATTTATTTTGGACAGCAATGATGTAGGGTGGTTGTTAATTTCGCCAAAAACAAACAATTACCGGCAACAAGGAGGACGTCCCATGGTACGAAATGCAAGCCTGTTTAGTCAACTGCTTA
>CACVKW010000116.1 GCA_902749685.1 Olavius sp. associated proteobacterium Delta 1
ATCATTGTGAGGGGGATTAATCGAAGAAAGATTTTTTTCGATGATTGCGACCGTGATGATTTTTTGGATCGGCTTGGCGGTATCCTGTCAGACAGTAAAACGGCCTGTTTTGCGTGGGCGTTTATGA
>CACVKW010000117.1 GCA_902749685.1 Olavius sp. associated proteobacterium Delta 1
ATTTGCCTTTATATATGATCCTTGCTTCCCGTGACGGGCTTGTCCAACCACAGGATAAGATTGTGGTTCGCTTCGCTCACACAATCTATCCTTATTCGTTAGATTGTGGTTCGCTTCGCTCACACAATCTATCCTTATTCGTTATAACCGAAATGGTGGTTTAGGCTGCATTAGATCTAAGAACCTGCACCTCTTTTTCAAGACGTTCTGCGAGGAGGTCCTCCGTAACTTCAAGGTCAAATCGGGTTTGAAGGTTTAGCCAAAATTGAGGTGGCATTCCAAAAAACCGCCCTAAACGCAAGGCTGTATCAGCGGAGATGGACCGTTTCCCATGAACAATCTCGTTAATCCGTCTTGGAGGCACACTTATGTCTTTGGCGATTCGATATTGGCTGATGCCCATTGGCTTAAGAAATTCCTCAATAAGAATTTCTCCAGGATGAATGGGGGGAAGTTTTTTATTTTTCATGATCGTCTCCTAATGATAATCCGCAATTTCAACGTCATATGCATCACCGGTTTTCCATTTGAAACAAATTCTCCACTGATCGTTTATTCGGATGCTATGTTGACCTTTTCGGTCTCCTTTTAATACTTCCAATCTGTTTCCAGGTGGAACGCGCAATGTATTTAATTCAGTAGCTGCATCCAAAATAATCAATTTCCTGCGCGCAAGATGTTGAATATTTTGAGGTAATTTTCTGGAAAGAAGTCTATTAAAGATTTTTTCGGTTTCTTTATCCCGGAAGTTTTTTATCATGATAAAATATTAACGCAACTCGTTAATAACGTCAAGCGTTAATTTTTAAAAGATGAATCTTAGTCAATTCAATAAAGTTGGTATCTATATTAAAGTATGTGTTTTTAGGTGGTTATAACGTTTTAGGGATATGCGGAATTGGGGGTAAACAGCGGTGGCGTTGGAGAAAAGATGATCTTCCGATATGCCACCGAATTGTGACTATCCTAAG
>CACVKW010000118.1 GCA_902749685.1 Olavius sp. associated proteobacterium Delta 1
ATCTAACAGGACACTATCGGTGAATTTCAACGACATCCAGGATCCAGAAACCAGAATCCAGGATCAGTCAATACTGTCAATGGTCTTCATTGCAGCAGCGAAGTTGGATTTCAAAATTTTATGCAACTATAGGG
>CACVKW010000119.1 GCA_902749685.1 Olavius sp. associated proteobacterium Delta 1
GCGCCTGCATTGTCGATGCAGGTGGCCAAAGAGGCGGGTAACAAATCAAGTAGAACAAAACCTTACGGCCTGAGCCAGCTATTCGACCTGCAATGGAGCGATATCGCTAGATTCTGCCTCACTCTGGAGAAGCTTCTGCTTTACCGGCACGCTGCGATCACTGGCTGAGCGGCAGTAAAAACCAATTCAGAAAATAAAAGGCATTCATCATAATATGCGCTTACAAAATATCGATTCAGGCAACAACCCGTAAAGAAACAATATCAAGTTAATGGACTCACTACTACAACATGCGGAAACATTTATTGTCCCATAATAGAAAAATCTATTTCCTTATTAAAGCAAGTCGGTTTTTTCGGAATGATCGTTCCAATGAGTTTATCGTGCACAAAAAGAATGAGTGATATAAGAGAACTGCTTATTTCCACTGATCGTCCAATTTGGATTAGCCATTTTTCTGGTGATGCACACCCATCTAAATTATTTGAAGGTGTTAAATTTCGATTGGATATTTTATTGGCAGGAAAAAAATCCGAGTCGTCCATTATGTCAAGTCAGTATATAAAGTGGTTCGCTTTGGAACGGGAACATCTTTTTTATAAAATAACTTATGCTCTGGTTCCAGCAAAAATAAGTCACCTTGGTTTATTTCCCAAAACTGGTAGTAGAACAGCGACAGAAATCCTCACACGTATTTTAAAAAAAGAGCCCCTTCAGAAAAGCTTCGATATAAGAGGCCCTAAAATTTATGTACATCGAGTTTTGACAATGTACGTTAAGTGTTTCAATTTTATACCGTATTTCAAAAATGACGTTGATGGTATAAAAAAATCTGAGGATTATAAACCTTATGTTGTCAAAGATGATTATTATGCCCAAGTTATTCTTTCAGTTGTTAATAGCACAACATTTTTCTACTATTACATTACCTATGGAGACTGTTTCCATTGTGGAAAGGATTTCGTTAATTCCTTTCCTGCTGGAATGAATATTGTTGATGGTAGGCTGGGTAAAAAACTTCAAAAAATAGGGGATAATCTTATGAAAGATATGAAGAAAAATGCTGTTCGTCGTATAGCTCGTTCAAAAAAAACAGGACAAGTTGAATACGATGAGTTTTGGCCCAAATATTCAAAACCTATTATTGACGACATCGATATCGCACTTGCAGCTCATTATGGATTTAATGAAGAAGAACTGGACTTTCTTATTAACTATGATTTCAAATATAGGATGGGTATATCCTGATAGATTAATATATTGGTGTAAATAAAATCTCATATTCAAGTTTAAGATGAAAAATAGAGACCTTCAAAGCCTTATTTCAGAAATCCAATCTTCTAAAAGCGAATCCGAAACCGTCGAAGTTAAAACGGCCCATGGGGGAACGCCTAAAAGGCTATATGAAGTGCTTTCTGCATTTGCCAACCGCACCGGTGGTGGCATCATTTTGTTCGGTATGAATGAGGTCACAGATTTTTCAATTACGGGTGTTGGAGATACCCACCGGCTAATAGAAGAAATCACCAGCCTGGCTTCCGACAACATGGAACCCGCCTTAAGGCCTGAGTTTACCGTTGATGATATAGATGGTTTAACTGTGGTAGCGGTGGAAATTGACGAGATCCCCGCTTCGCAAAAGCCATGCTTTTATAAAACTGCCGGACTGCCTAAAGGCGCATATCTACGCGTGGGCAATACCAACCGCCGAATGTCCGAGTATGAGGTGTTCGGATATTTGAGCAGTAGGGAGCAGCCCACTCACGATGAAGATATTGTCCTCGATGCTTCACTGGAAGATCTGGATAATTCTCTGATCGAGACCTATCTGGAGCGTCTTCGCCAAATCCGCCCACGTGCAAGCTTTTTAAAAAGCGGTAAAGAAAAGATATTGCTTCGGCTGAGAATTGCCGCGCAGGATAGCGGTGTAATCCGCCCGACCCTGACAGGTTTGCTGATCTTCGGAAAATACCCCCAGGAATTCTACCCACAGCTTATGATCACCTTTGTGCAATATTTCGGCACCACGGAGGATGAAAGGACGCCCCAAGGTGCGCGGTTTGTCGACAACCGCCGTTTCGAAGGACCCGTTACTGAAATGGTGGATGAGGCGGAAACCTACATCATGAGCGCCATGCGGAAATCCTCCCTGATTGAGGGCATGTTCCGCCGGGACATCACGGAATACCCGAGGGAATCATTAAGAGAATCTATTGCCAATGCGGTAGCCCATCGCGATTACAGCCCATATGTGCGCGGCAGCTATATCCAGATCCGTATGTTTGCCGACCGTCTCGAAGTTCAGAGCCCGGGCGGATTATTTGGAAACGTTACCGTTGACAACCTGGAAGATGAGCATTCTACCCGAAATGCCAGGCTGATGCGCATGATGGAGGATATGCAGGTGGTTGAAAACCGGGGCAGCGGCATCAGTGCCATGCTCCATGCCATGCGAGAGGCCAATCTGGAGCCTCCCGGGTTTGATGACCGCCGGTCATCGTTCAAGGTGACATTCCATAATCATACCCTGATGACAACAGAAGCCATATCCTGGTTGAATCAATTTTCCCACCTTCCGCTCAACGATCATCAGCGGTTGGCACTGGTATACCTTCGACAGCATTCTTATATCGACAATCAGGACTATCGCCGCTTGAACCGAGTCGACGTGATGACCGCCGGTCAGGATCTTCGAGGCATGGTTCAGGCAGGGCTCATTGAACAGACGGGAATTGGTCGATGGACTAAATATACCCTTAAAATTCATGATAAAAGTGTCGAAAAGCCAGCTTTTCGTTCCGGCGAAGAAAAAATTCTTGCCTACGTAAAAAAACATGGCACGATCAACAATAGCGAATGTCGAAAAATGCTTGGTATTAATGAAAAACAAGCTTGGTATTTGCTCAGCAAATTATCCGATTCCGGTACATTGAAGCGGCAGGGGAAAGGAAAAAGACGTCGATATACTATGGCGTAAAGTTTATCCCTAATTTTATCCCTAATTAATTAGGGATAAACTTAGGGATAAACCGAATAAACGCATCTATCTGCTATCTCTAACCAAATCGGGATGTAGAAAACAATAGATTTTAAAGCTATGCCTTATGCGCTAAATATAATTGAAACTGGCAGCCCTGATTATCCTCAACCTCTCAAAATAACAGATAATTCAGCACGCTATCCACAAATCTGGACCATTGGCAATCTCGAAATCCTGAATAAGAAATTGCTTGGTTTCTTCTGTTCAGTCAAATGCCCCGGTGACATTATACTCAAAACCTATGATCTTGCCCGAGCCCTGCGGGATGCAGGAATCACTTTGACCAGCGGCTTCCACTCACCAATCGAAAAGGACGTTTTCGACCTTCTCCTCCGTGGGTCTCAACCGATTGTGGTTTGCCCGGCCCGCAGCATCGAAAATATGCGTATCCCCAATGCCTGGAAAGAGGCCATTGATAGCGGCAGGCTGCTTGTACTGTCACCTTTCGAGAAAAAGCATAAACGCGTCACCGCATCGCTTTCTGAACAACACAACCGGATAGTTGCTTTGCTTGCAAGAGCTGCTTTCATTCCCTACGCTGCACCTGGAAGTCGAAGTGAAAATCTTTGTAAAGGCATTATAAGAGCTGGAAAACGAGTTTTTACTTGCGGCGATGAATCCAACCAGTCATTGTTTAACATGGGTGCTAAACTGATAAAGGTTGCGGAACTTGAAAAACAGTAATGAACTTCCCCACGGCAAACTGCGGGGAATTAAACCCGGCAGATTTAGCAATCTCCACCGCACATTCATTGTAATCTGTGTAATCGGCGTAATCTGTGGATAAAAAATTTAACGACGTTTGGGAAATATTTCGGACCTAATGCGAAATGAGAAAAACGAAATCACATAAATGGATCTTTACATCCCGGTTTCGGACAAACGCTTACAGTTGGAAAGCGTCAAGACTGGCATGCAAGCGCATCAAGGAGGCGGTTTCCGAAATAAAAAAGGCCGATCAGGTGAAAGCAGATATTGTCAAAATCGTGAGTGCCGATAACTCCACGGGAATGTTCGTTAGGGACATACTCGGCCCTTGCCTGGATATAAGAAACAATCAAGTGTACTTTCATGAAGATCAGAGGTGAAAATTGAGTAAAAGAAAAAAAGCAGATCCATTGATATCGGTATTAGAGCACGCATTAGACCTCGGCGAGTTCATATCCTACAACCATTCATGGGATTTTGTCCGAAGCCTGGAAGAGGTGAAACAAAAAATCGATGACCTGGTGAAAGATGGACAGGCTGAACGAGCCGTCGGATTGTACGAAATATTTCTTTCAGGATGTTACGAAAAAGCTGACGAAATTGACGATTCCGGCGGCAATTTGGGCATGTTCTTTGAGGACCTGTTTTGCGCCTGGATCAACGCCAGGCAAAAGGCAAAATATGACCCCAAGGAAACCGTTCGGAATATACTCAGATGGATGGACAATGATGATTATGGATTTTGCTATGAAATTGAAAAAAACGTGGTTAAGGTCCTAAATAAAAAATCGGTGCGGTTGTTTGAGGGTGCAATCATGTCCCGATTTGAGAAAGCCTTCTCTAAAGTTACACCCAAAAAAGGCCAGCGGGTATTTGATTACCCCTGGGAAGTTCGAAAAAATGTATCCATATTGAAAGTTATTTACGTTGAATCAAAAAACACCGACGCTTTTTTGGCTCTCTGTGAAAAGACGGGAACATCGCCCACGGACTGTGAAAATATAGCCAACGTCTTCAAGATGAAACGCAAATACCAAGATGCGCTGAGTTGGGTTGAAAAAGGCCAGAAACTGGAGAAAAAAGGCAACTGGGGTAATCAATCCAGTTTCGGATTAACAGGGCTAAAACAGGATCTATTAAACAAGCTTGGACGTCGGGAAGATGCACTTGATCTTGCCTGGGCTGAATTCAAAAAGCATCCCTCGAATTTTTCCTATGAGAAGCTAATGAAATTCGCTGATAAGAAAGATGTCAAGCATTGGCATCAGAAAGCCATTGGGAAAGCCAAAGATGCATCACTGTCCGGTTTTATCGATATTTGTGTAAAATCCAAAGAATGGGACAAGCTTTCTGAGCACATTTCTTCTATTGATACTGAACAGCTTGAAGGGCTCAGCCATTTTGTTACCGAAAAAGCAGCCAAAGGCCTCGCAAAAAAGCACGGTATAACAGCGGCAAAAATTTACAGCGCCTTGGGAATGCGCATCGTTAATAAGGGAAAAAGCAAATATTACCATTACGCTTTGGAACATTTCCGGAAAGTCTGCAAACTATATGAAAAAGCCGGTCGGGATCAGTTGTGGGTCGACCTTGTTGAAAGAGTAAGAAGGGATCATTCCCGTAAATACAGTTTTATCGGTTATTTCGAGGAAATTGTGGAAAGACGTCCACTGAAAAAACCTGAATCATTTAAAACAAGGACAATGAAACGATGGAAAAAACAAACATCATATCCTGATTGATTTACGCATGGAGAGAAAAAGTGACGGGAAGGCATAAAAAATTCCTAAATCCGGAAGAAGCTGTGACTGAAATAGTGAAAGATCTTTCTTCAAGTGAGCCCGACCAGGTAAAATTATTTGCAGATGTATATGTTTTTCTAACAGGCGGAAAGACCTGGCCCGGTAGACATAAAGAGTCATCTGATTTCACTGAGCAAATTAGTATCTGGTACCAAACCGATAGAAATCAAAAGAAGGTCTTTTATAATTGGCACCGATTCAGAGAACTGCTTGCCGGGGCATTTCTGAAAGCAAAGCTGGGTACGACAGATATCGCTAAAATATATAGCCGGGTGATGTGGGTAAATTCGTATTCCGGTACAAATGAGCGCGGTGAAGACGGTATCTGGGTAGAAACTGAAATGGAGAAATTTAAATGTGTGCAATGTGGTAATTGCTGCCTGAATCTTAATGATGCAATTTGCACTACGGCCGATCGAGAGGATTTGATTCGCTGGGAAAAAGAAGGAAGATGGGATATTCTGGACTGGGTCAGCTTCCTATTGGAAGATGATCGAACACTTGCAGATCTTTGGATTAGCCCGAGGACTGGAGAGGAAGTTACCAGATGTCCGTGGTTACGAAAGCTTCCGAAAAAAGATAAGTACAAATGCCGAATTCATAACACGAAGCCGGCACATTGTAAAAAATATCCAAAATCAAAGAAACATGCTTTAACAACGGGATGTAAAGGATTTTAAGAATAAAATAAATAGACTTGAGCCGGCCGGCCATGAACAAAAAGGCTTTTTCTGGATTCCGGCTCTCCGCTTCGCTGCGGCCGGAATGACAAATTAAATTGCCGGGTTAATACTCAGCCGCAGGCATGGCCAGCAACTCGATTAGGTCCTGTTTGGTAAAGGTTTTAAGCTGCCCCGGATCATCTTCTTTTACCACGCTTTTCAGCAGTTTGCGTTTTTTGGCGATAATGTCCGTTATCTTTTTCTTTAAAGTGCCTTCAGTCACGAGTTTGAAAACCTGAACGCCACACCATTGATCCTTTTCACTTTTCAAATGTGAGGCAATATGAAAATTACCATTATTTTTCCTGCGCGAGATTTTGAGATAGGTAAACCAACGATGCCGGTGATGCCGCTGGCCCCGACATTGCTGGCAGCATTGACTCCGCAAGAGCATGAAATTTCACTGATCGACATGTTTTACGGTGACGAGATAGACTATGATGCCGGTTGTGATTTGGTGGCAATCACGGTCCGTACACCCCTTGCTGTCACGGCCTATGAAATCGCCGACAAATTTACCGCCCGCGGCAAGACTGTCGTTTTAGGCGGACCTCACATTTTCGCTTACCCAAACGAAGCCAAAGAGCATGCCGCCGCAGTTGCCATCGGTGAAGGGGAACTCCTCTGGCCGGTGATCCTGGAGGATTTTCAGGCTGACCGGTTAAAGGATTACTATGTCTGCGGACCGTACAAAACGGAAGTGCTGAATGGAAACGTTTTCCATCAGCACCAGCGGCCCGACCTTTCCGGGCTCCCAATGATGAAACGCAACCTTTTGCCGCAAAAACGGTATCGAATGGATTCCATATTCACAACTCGCGGTTGCCCGAACCACTGCCGTTTTTGTCCGGTAACGCCGATTTTTGGTCCCAAAATTCGCCACCGGCCCATTGACGAAGTGGTGGCCGAAATCGATACGCTGCGCAAATACTTTTTTAACGTGGACGACAGCGTCTTTGGTCATCCCCAGATTGTGGACCGGCCGGAGGAAAATCAATATTATTTCGACCTCTACAAAGAGCTCGCCGGATTGCCGACCCAAAGATTTTGGACCGGTGCCGGCGGCATATCGGCGGTCAACTATAAAAACGGCCGCAAAATAGTCAAACTGGCTGCCGAAAGCGGTTTGTGCTCAATTGCCGCCGGACTGGAATCCATATCCGGTGACGGTCAAAAGCAGTCCGGGGCCTGGCGCAAACTGCATTTCACTTCGCCGGAAACCTTCGAAATTCAAACCCTGAGGGAAAACGTTAGAATTATTCAGGACCTGGGAATTGAAATTATGGGGTTTTTCGTTATCGGCTGGGATGAGGACTCACCCGATACTTACCGGCGTACGTTGGATTTCTGTGATGAGATGAATATTATCCCGTTTATCTTGACATTGGTACCGATGCCCGGCAGTAAAATTTACGATGAATATCTAGCTCAGGGACGAATATTTACCGAGCTTTCCTGGAACCACTACGGTGGGGAGTCGATCGTCTTTAAACACCCGACAATGAGTGCTGAAGAAATGTTCGAAGGGAATTCTCAAGTGCTGCATGAAGGGTACAGCCTGGGCCGTATTCTCTCCAGAACTTTTCATACAATCAGAAAAAGGCCTTCATTGGATGTTGCCACGAATTCATTTTTTACCCAGACAAGTCTTAAGAAAAGTTTTCGGGAGCAGTTCAAAGAATTGCCGAAATGATCGCCTGCCCCGGAATCTAAAAAGAAAAAAATAAAGCATAGCGATTCGGATTGATTTGATATGGACGAAGCGACACTGATTGAAAAACTGCTCAAGATTGAAGCCTTATTCGCAGGGGCTGCCACTGAAGGTGAACGCACTTCCGCCGGGCTCGCAAAGCAGCGTATACTCAAACGGCTTGAAGAATTGCTCCCCAAAGATCCGCCGGTTGAATATACTTTTACCTTTCCGGACATATGGTCACGCAAAGTCTTTGTCACGCTGCTGCGCCGCTATGGCTTAAAGCCCTATCGCTACCACCGCCAACGCTACACCACTGTTATGGTTCAGGTGCCGGAACAGTTTGTCACAGAAACTCTGTGGCCCGAGTTTGAAAAGATCGATGCGGAATTGAATGCATACCTGCAGGAAGTCACCGACCGGGTGGTAAAACAAGTCCTTCATGAAGACAGCTCGGATGCGGCGGTTGTTGAACGGCCTCTTCAGCTTGAGGCACCCGGTGAAAGATCGGATTTAAAGCCGTCAACCGGTTCTGAGAATATACAAGCTAAGCAAACGAACAAGTCATCGAATCCTAAGAAAGGAAAGAATGGCAAAAAAGGCAAGCATCGCAGAAAAAAGAAAAAACGGGGAGGCAAATGACGATTCCCTTGTTTCGGCAGCATGGCCATTTGTCAAACCGGCATGTCCATCAGCTCAATCAGCTCTTCGCGGGTGAAGCTCTTTAGCAGCCCCGGATCATCTTCTTTAACCACGCTGTCCTGCAGCTTGCGCTTTTTGTCGATGATGGCAGCAATTTTTTCCTCCAATGTCCCCTCGGTCACCAGCTTGAACACCTGCACCCCGCGCCGCTGGCCGATGCGGTGCACGCGGTCGGTGGCCTGGTCTTCTTTCGCTGCGTTCCACCAGCGGTCGTAATGGATGACGACCGAGGCGGCCACCAGGTCGATGCCGGTGCCGCCGGCCCTTAAGCTGCCGACATATACCCGGCAGTCGTCTACTTCATTGAAACGTTGAATAATCGCCCCCCGGTTGCGGCTTTTGCCGGTCAGGCTGACATAGTCCACTTTCAGCTCCTGCAAAAAGGCCGCGATGATATCGATCATGGCCAGATACTGGCTGTAGATCACCACCTTCTGGCCGCTGTCCAGGCTTTCGACCAGAAGTTCACAGAAAAGGTCCCACTTGCCGGAACAATAGCGGCCATAGTTATCGGTATCCTTTTCGACCAGGGCCGGATGGTCGCAGATTTGCTTGAGCAAGTTCAGCAGGGCGAAAATATGCATATAGGGCACGGGCTGCCCGTCGCTTTCGAGAGCCGCCATCAAATCACGACCGCGCTTATCGACCGCATCCCGATAGAGCTTGACCTGGTCGTCGCTGAGCCGGCAGGTGCGCAAATCCTCTATTTTGGCGGGCAGCTCCGCGAGCACACTTTGCTTGAGACGCCGGAGGGTAAACGGCGACACCAGGCGGCTGAGTTCCCGGCTTCGGGCGGCGTTCTGCTCCGCTTCGATGGGGGTTGCGTATCGCTCGATAAATTCAGCATCTGATCCCAGGAATCCGGGAGTGGTCAAATCCATCAAGGCTTTGAGTTCGGTAACCGTATTTTCGATGGGCGTGCCGGTGAGTCCCAGGTTCATCTGTGCGCGCACGGCTTGGGCTGCCCGGTAAGTCCGGGTAGCGGAATTTTTGATGTACTGGATCTCATCAAACACAGCCAGTGCAAAGGACACCTGTTCAATTTTTTCGATGTCGCGCAATAGGATACCATAGGAAGTCAGCACGATGTTGCATTCCTTGAGCAGGCGGTCTAAATCTCGCTCTCCACCATGGTAAACTCCGGGCTTCAAAGTCGGCGTGTGTTCGGTAATTTTTTTCTGCCAATGGCTGATCACCGTAGTGGGACAAACCACCAGGAAAGGAGCGGTTTTCTCACTTTGCAATTGCAGGGCCGTCATCAGCGCCATGACCTGGTGGGTCTTGCCCAGCCCCATATCATCGCAGAGCAAGCCGCCGAAACCGTTTTCAAACAAAAACCAAAGCCACTCGGTCCCCCGTACCTGGTAGCTACGCAAGGGCGTAATCCGGTCTTTTATATCCGGCAGGGGGGCAACGGAGTTGAGGTCAAGAAAATTTTTTAACTCGGCCGCACGCCGGCGGTCACCGTCAATTTGCAAATGATGTCCTTGGGCCGCATTTAAACGTAAGACGTCGACCCGGCGCAGCCGGATGGTTTGACCGTCTTCGGCCGGTTCCCGGTCGGTCTGGTCTTGTGGCAACAGATCCAGCATATCGAACTGCGGGCTGTTGCAATCCACCCAACCCTCATCCGTGGCCAGGTAGCGCTGCTTGGCCCGGCGCGCCTTCAAAATTTCAGCAAGCGCGATCGACTGGTTGCCCACGCCATAGTTGATTGACAGCCACAACCAGTCGCGCTCCAGGACCTGCGGTGTAATTTCAAGCCGGTCAAATTTCTTCAGAATTTTAAGCCGTCGAATGCTTTTATCAACCCGGAAAGTGGTGCTTTTCAGTTCAGCGGCGCGCTTGTCCAGGAAGCTCGGCACCTGGCTTTTTTCAATCACGGTTTTAACCGGTTCGGCAAACGATTTCGGCGGCGGCTCCGGGTAGCGGTCTTCCGCCAGAAGATTCAGCTCCTTGATATAATAGAGGTCCCCATATTGAAAACGTTTGAGATCTTCGCGTTGGAAAAATTTGGCTTCACCCTTTTTGGAGACCAATCGCAAGAGTGGGCTAATTTCAATGTTCAATTTTGATGTGAGCTTGACATCAAAAATCGCATCCAATGGAATGGGATTGATGGCCAGCCCATGCTGGTTGGAAAGCATCCCGGTGCATTCCTGCAACAGACGCTTAACCCGAGTACGCGGAATCTCCATTTTAAACACGTCTTCATTCTGGGCTGAAATTCCGGTAACTATAAAAGCACCGCTGGCTTCATCAACCGCCGGGTGCAGGGTGCAGCCGTTTGAACCGAACTCACGAAAGCAGTGATAGGCAAATTTGTACCAGAAAGTTTCCTCCAGCACCTGGCGCCGGGTTTTAAGCCCGCGGTCCATCAGCACCCTTTCATTTTCGGTCAGGGTCAGCAGGGCAAGCTGGCGGACAACTTCGCCCCGGGTGGGCACGGCGGCATCCTCCGGCGGCTGGGTGCAGCGTTCCAGGAACCGCACGCGGTCAAGTTCCGCTGAAAGGTAGGTCAGAAATGTTCGATTGCGGCTGCCCATGACCTTGACATTGTTTCGGCGACCTGATTTTATGACGGCCAGACGGATAGTCGCCGGGGTTTCACGTTCCTCCTCGGCCAGCACTGTCGCCAGGCGGTGCCAGAGACCGGTCTGGAAATTGTCATAAAATGAGCGGCCGGCAGCCGCACCTGGCCGGGCAGCCAGCACCCGTGAAAGCTCTTTTTGGTGGGAACAGGTCACAGCGCCGGACGTTCTGCAGCTGCAAAACTGCTGAGCCACTTTTTTGGGGCCCCCATCAACCTCGAAAGCAATTCCAGGCCGCCTATCGGCCGGATCCGGCATCAGGGCAACGGCGGTGCGGTGAAATTCCAGCCGATTAAAATCCGCCGCCCAGGTTACCGTCGGTGCGGCAACCGCTTTTTTTAATGGCCGGCGCCTGGCCGTAGTTCTGGTTTTTATTCGTTTCGGCATAAGATCCACAGTTTACCTCTAAAACCGGTCCTTTTTCACAGGGCCGAATCTCAATTTGCCCATCTATTTAGATGTACAATGCGATTCTGTCAAGGGGATAGATCGAACTGGAATAATGGAACGATGGCCTCCGGCTCGACTCCGTCCCATAGGGGACTATGCCCCGGAGGGTAGAGCCTATGCCTCGCAGAGAATATTGGGTACATTCACGTGTTCCATCTAGTTGAAAAATAAAACGATTCATGGGATAACCAACCCTTGGATCAAAAAAACCTTGATTCAAACACTGGAGTCATGCGTTTTTGACCACTATCCCAAAGAAGGTGAGAAAACCTCATGCAACCTTCACTATCAAAATTTGAAAACTTACTCAAAATGCTGCGCCGGACCCAGCGCTGCCGTCCGGAAGTCGCAAAAACGGCAACCCTTTTTGAAGATGTTCCCGTAGCCGAATATGAAAAGCTGATTCAATTTCTGATTGAGGCGGGAGAAGATAAGGCCCTGGGAATCCTGATGTGCGTATGCGGGGCAAACAGCGTGCTGCTGAATCCGCATGTGCTGGCCGAGGCACTGAAAGTAACCGAGCCGGTGATCGATTTGGCTTTTCCATATCGGGTGCAGGGATCGGATGCCATTGAACCATTGCTGGCGGCTGCTCAGGCTGAGGATATTTCCTGGGAGCGGCAGGCTTTTGGCGCTGCGATAGTTGCCGAGCTTGCCGTGCGGAACAGCAGCCACCGAAAAGTGGTTAAACGGATCTTGCTGAAGCTGTCCCAAAAGATCCGGGCATTCGCAGCCAATTTCCTCATTGACCAATCTCTTTTACTGTTGGATGACGAAACCGAAAACCCTCCCCATTATCTCTGGGTAACGAAACAGGAAGTGCTCGAATCCCTGCCGGAAGAAAAACCACCGGTGGTTATCGGCGGTGATTACACCGTGAGGCGACCGGTTCCCAAAATCGGCCGCAACGCACCCTGCCCATGCGGCAGCGGCAAAAAATATAAAAAATGCTGCTATGAAAAAGACCAGCAGCTGTTGCGCGATGCCTCCCCCTACGAAGGGATTACCATGACGCAGCTTCGCTCGATGCCCAACCTGGTGAGCGATGCCGAAATGATAAAAAAGATGAGGGCCTATGAGCTGAAAAAACTGGAACCGGTCCAACTGAACGAAGAGCAGCTCTATCAGGCATATGTTCGCGCGGTTCACTTCGGCCTACGGCAGTTTGCCTATGATCTGCTTTTAGAGCTGAAAGATCGACCGAATCGGCAGGATTTTGCCCTTGACCACATGCAAGATCTGCTTGAATCAGCCCTGGATGCCGGCGATATCGATGTGGCGCGCAAAGCGCTGGATATAATCCCAGCGGAAAAGCTGGAGGATGCCGAGACCCTCGGGTTTCAATTTGATCTCGTTCAAAACCGGGAACATTATGCGCCCCTGGAAGCGCGCAGCCGACAGGCACTAAAGGAGGAAGAAGATGAGGACCTGATCACATGGGATTATGGACTGCTGGACTTGAGCTATAAATTCGAAAATATCTTACCGGCATTGAGCATTGTATTTGCTCGTGCCGCTGTCATGGGCCGCCAGGACGCCCATTTCGACAATGAGGTGCTGGTTGACTCGATACGCAGCTGCCGGGCTGAACTGGGTCACGATCCCTGGGAAGACCCGCTTGAAGACTTTTTTGAATGGACGCTGAAAAAAAATGACTCTAACTATCAAGATGAAGAAAAAGATCGCCAAATTCGGGAACTCAAGGGAAAAGTCATCCAAGCCAACCGTTCGGCCGCTGAAAAACAAAGTGATTTAAAAGAAAAGGAGCTCCAGTTAAACAGACTGGGTAAAAAACTCGAAGGATCTGAAAAGGCAACCGCTGTGTTACAAAATACGGTACGAACTGCGGTGCCGCTTTCACCTGAAGAGCGCAAAACGGCGGCCGATTTGCACCGGCAAATCGATAATTTAAAGGCTGAAATCAACATCCAGCAGCATGATCGCCGCCAATTGCGCCGCAAGCTGCAGGACGCACAAAAACAACTGCGGCATCGGGAAGCCCCAAAAGCGCCGGCGGCGGCCGCTGATGTGCAGAGCGGCGGCCTTGTGCCTGAGACGGCACCCAAAAAAATACTGATACCGGAATTCACCCCGGCGTTTCGTCGCAGCTGTGAATCGCTGCCTGTTTTCGTGGTGGCCAAAGCCCTGCGCGCCGCCGCTGACTTTGCCGCCCACGATAAACCTATCTGGCGCCGAACCAGGCCGATTGAAACCCAGTCACGAATATTTCGTATTAAAATCGGGCGGCAGCATCGCCTTCTGATCGGTTGGGAGCCGGAAGTCCGGCTGGAGATTTTGGATTTAATTCACCGCAGTAACCTGGAAACCTGGCTCAAGCGACATGCTGGATAAAACACCATTGGGGTTGCAATTTACCAAGGAAGCATTAAATCAAAATCGGCACGCACCGTCACTGGAAAGTGCCATTGAACTGGAAAATCGCAACCAGAGCATCCTCTGCATAACCCCTGAATTCTTCAAAGCCGTCGAAAAATTCGGCAGGCGCAAAAAGAATGAATGATAATTCTAGAATTTGACCCATCTGGGCGCCGGCTGCACCCACCGGTTCGTCCCGCCGTCATAAAACCATTTATCCGGAAAACCGCGCCGCCGGACATAAACAGGGTTTTCCGACCACCTGATCATCTGCTCGTAAGCCTCGTGAAGCCTTCGAAAGGCCGTCGCATCTCCCCCCAGGTCCGGATGATGCTGCATCGCCTGTTTGCGGTAAGCAGACTTGATCTTTTTTTGCAAACCCGGTGAATTCAGCTCCGATTTTTTAAGCTTCAGAAACGTCAGGGAGTTGGCCAGCCGGGCCGGCTCCTTGACCTCAAGCGGTCGAATGGGAGCCGAATCGGCATCTTTGACCTCTGCTTTTTCCAGCAGGTGCCGGGTGGCAACGTAACGTTTATTGGTACGATTTCGCTCCGCCCACCAGGCATTGCCTAGAATATTGGACATCATGCAATAATCTTCAAAGGGCTTGCGGCCATGGGTTCGTGGATATAGATAACTGAACATCTCACCGGAACCATAGGGTAAAACATCCAAAATAATTATGGAATCGGTAAAATAGAAGGTCGCATACCTTGTGTTCAAGGCTCTCAGCAGCCCGGTCCTGAGATTCAGATTGTAGCGCAGCTTCCGCCGGCAGTCGATAGAACAATATTTGCGCCGTCCCATGTTTTCAGTGGTGCCACAGGCCAAACAGCGGTATTTGGAATTGCCTTTAGAATAGGACAGGCTTTTTTTATGATCGGTTTTCATGGAGCATTTATTTATAGGTTCAACGTTCAGGGTTCTGGGTTAACGCATCTCATTATCCTTCCAATGTCGAATTTTAGTGCCCTTGCCCCTTGCTGTGACATAGTGTTTACACAGAAGTCCAGATTTCATGAATTAAGAATCCAAATTTTAGGAAAGGAACCATTGAACCGTGAACCTCCCAACCCCTGAACCCATAGAATATGCCTCTGCACCCAAAAAATCTAATCCCCTAAACACTGGCAAAAAAGCAAAATTGCGAAAGAATTTATCATATCATGCTTAGGTTCTTAAGGTCAAAGGACAACCGTTCTCATCTAATTACTAGGCCCTGATAAATAACGATACCTGTGTGGAGAAACAAAATTGTTCATTAAAATCTGATGAAAATGTTTTGATGTCTACCCGGGCGGATTAATTATTCTTTATCCTTGCTAAAATTAAAAACAAAAAATATTATAGACAGATTCTACGCCGACCTAGGGAGGATCACAAAATGATGAAAACCGCCTTAAGGAATAAAATCAAACTTAACTGGATCGTACTGCCGGCCGTTATATTGCCTTTGCTGGCCTGTGCCGGACATCAACTCGAAGTAGAGCCTATTTCTAAATCGGAAAATCCCCAGGAACTCATCAACAAATTAGATAATGACATCGCTCTGGCACGTAAAGATCAAATCAACGTGCTCGCACCCACCTGGTTTGATCGGGCTGAGTCCTCTCTTAAGGCGGCTAAAAAAGGCCTGGAAAAAGGAGATCTGCTATCTGAAATTCTTGATAATATTGCAATCGGACGAGCCCAGCTTCGACGGGCAGGGGAAATTGCCAAGGTATCGCAAACCACGTTGCCCAATGCAATCAAAGCACGCAACATGGCGCGCAATGCAGGGGCCACCAGCCTGGGCGAGGATTATGCCGATGCTGAAGATAGATTTATCGGACTGACCCAGGCAATTGAAGATAATAACCTGAATTACGCCCAGCGAAGTCAAGCCAGAGTGGTGGAACGATTTCGCGTCCTCGAATTAAGCGCCATAAAAATCCGAACCATCGGCGAAGTCCGCCGGCTCATTAAGTCTGCCAAAAAACAGGACATGCACAAGATCGCCCCTCTATCGTTTGCTTTGGCAGAGAAAAAACTGGCGGAGGCCGATGCATTTATTACCCAAAATCCTTATCAAAAAGAAAAAATGCATAAAATGGCCGCCGAGGCGCTTTTCATGGCCCAACGATTACATATTGTTGCGCAACAAAGCGAAATGGTCGAAACCCTGGAACCCGAACAGATCACCCTGTGGGCCGAAGGAATTCTGTACCAGACATCCGATAAACTGGGTGCCCAGGACATGCGTAATCAACCCTTTCACAAGCAGCTCGAGAACATTCTCGCCACGGTTTCGGCCCAAAAAGCCGATCATAACTTTGTCGTTGCAAACACAAAAAAACAGCAGGACGAAATCGAAAAACTTCAACAGCAAATTGCCAGCCTGGAAGGCCAATCCCTCAAAGAACGGCAGGAAAAAGAGCGGTTGCTGGCCGAAAAAAAGTTCAATCAAAAACTCAGCAGTATCCAGGACTATTTTAAACCGCAGGATGCCGAAGTTTACAAAAAGCAGAATCAGGTCATCATCCGGTTAAAAGCCATGCAGTTTCCGGTGGGACAAAGCGTGATCATGCCGGAAAACTATGGGCTGCTGAGCAAAGTCCAGCGCGCCATCCGAACTTTCGGTGAACCGGATGTTATCATCGGAGGGCATACGGACAGCACCGGATCGGAAGATTTAAACGAACATCTATCGCAAAAAAGAGCGGATGCCGTGCGACAGTATTTTGTAGCGAACCGAACCCTGCCCTACGAGAAGATTATTGCCGTCGGCTACGGTTCCATGCGTCCGCTGGCATCCAATGCCACCGAAAGCGGTCGCGCCGTAAACCGGCGCATTGATGTCGTCATCACGCCCGAAAACAAAAAAAACTGAAAAAGACTGATTTTCCCTATTATGAAAATGGACTCCATCTTTTACAATGGCAGGATCAATACCCTGGACGATTCGGCAACAGCGTGCACCGCAGTAAGCACTGCCAACGGCATTATCACCGCTTTGGGCTCAGACGAAGAAGTTCGCCGCTTGAAGGGCTCCAAAACCGAAATGATCGATCTGAAAGGTTCGGTGATGTTTCCCGGATTCATGGAAGCCCACAATCATTTGATGATTTACGGCTATCTGATCGACGGAATCGATCTGTCGGCATCTAAAGCCGCCAAGATGGACGATATCCTAACCCGGGTCCAATCCGAAACTGACAGACAACCTCCCGGCACCTGGATCAAAGGCTCACGCTATGCCGAGTATTTTCTGGCCGAAAACCGGCACCCGACCCGTGCAGATCTGGATCATGTCAGCCCGCGGCATCCGGTAATCCTGTATCACACATCGTTTCATGCCTGTGTTTTAAACAGCCTCGCTTTAAAGATGGTAGGTATAAACCGTGAGACCGTCACCCCTCAAGGCGGTATCATTGAAAAAAATCCGGCCGACAGCGAACCCACCGGCGTACTCCACGACAACGCCATGACGAATGTATTTAACGCGCTATTTTTTGATGATTTGGCAGCCATGACCCGGCAGCAACGCATCGCACTTTGTAGTGGGGCCACGGAATCTTTTGCCGGCAAGGGTTTTGTGTTTGCCGCCGATGCCATGGTATCGCCCCAGACCCTGGAAATTTACCAGGACACCCTGGCTGCCGGTAAGCTTAAAATACGAATTTATACCATGAATCACGACATAATGGCCGAATCTCTCATCGGTTCACGGATCAAGACCGGATTCGGCTGCCCGCAGCTGCGCATCGGTCCGATCAAGATATTTGCCGATGGGGGGATGTCCAATCGCACGGCTGCCGTCGCCAAACCTTATCTGACAGCGCCATACGATAAGGGGCTAAAAATTCAAAACCGGGAAGAATTGATCGAAAAGGTCAAAACTTACACCGCTCTCGGTTATCAAATCGCGATCCACGCCCAGGGAGATGCGGGCATCAGTGATACGCTGGATGCTTTTGAAGCTGTTTTGGGTCCCCGGTCCGGTAATCCACTGCGCCATCGTATCGAACACGGCGGCTGCCTGTATCCGGATCTGTTAAAACGGGCCGCGGGTATGAATATCCCCCTAGCGGTTCAACCGGTTTTTTTTAGTGAACTGGGAGACGGCTTTGTCGAGGCCTTTGGACCTGAATTGGCCCATCAGCTCTATCCCTTTAAAAGCATGCTTAATGCCGGTATCAATATCGGCGGCAGCTCGGACTGCCCGGTTGCAACCCTTGACCCCCGCCTGGGACTGCGTGATGCGATATTGAGACAAACACCATCCGGCATAAACCTCGGCCCGCAAGAAGCCCTGACCCCGGATGATGCCCTGCGCATTTATACCCGCGGGTCGGCTTATCTCTCCTTTGATGAGAACAACAATGGCACCATCGAATTGGGCAAGCGGGCGGATTTTACCGTCATGGGTGACGATCCCAGGCACGTTTCACCGGAAGACATCCCGCACATACCGTTTACCATGACGGTTGTAGGCGGCGAAATCGTCTGGTCTGAGTCTCGCTGATTCCGATTAATCAATATATATATTAGCCACAGAACAGGCTGCGCTTTTAGCTTCGACCCGGCAAACACACCCAGACGAAAATTTCTTTTTGCCTCGGCATATCAACCAGTCAACTATCAAATGGTCGAGTTCATGCGATTCCGGTGGTGATTATCCAGGTTAGCGGGGCGGCTTTGAAAAACTCCCCGACCCCTCAATTAACTAAATATACTCTACAAAGCATCCCTCTTAAATTTTCAGAACCGGTCTCCGCACCGTTTTGTTTTTGATCGTCGGTCAGCATGTTTATATTGGAATCCGACCAGCCGAATATATCGCGGATTCCTTTTTCGGGAAACCACCAGCCGAAATCAGCGCAAACCACCCGTGGATCGACCTTTTCTGAAAGGATCGCTTTTTGTTTGATCCTGCCTCTTGCGGTTTCAAGGTAAACCCAGTCACCGTGTCCGATAGCGCTCCGGGCAGCGGTGGCGGGGTGGATCAGGACTGCAGGTTCCGGATGCCCCTGTCGCAGGCTATCAATCTGCCTGCCGCAGGAGTGCAGGTAATAGATAGATTTCTTGGTTGTCAAAACCAGGGGGTATTTTGCAGCCAGCTCAGGGTCACTTTCGGGCGTTTCCGGAGGTTCACGATAGACGGGCAGTGGATCAAATCCCCAGGATTCAAGCTGGTTAGAATAAATTTCCACTTTGCCGGAGGGTGTCGCAAATCCGTTTTTTTCGTATTTGCGGTATCGAGTGGCACCGGATATCACTGCTTTTTCCTTGAATTGCGCATAGGTCATTCCGGTCGGCTTTAAAACTTCATCTAACAATTCACGGCTGTCTTTCCAAAACAGTTCCTGCAGCCCTAAACGCAAAGCCAGTTGTGCGGTGATTTCAAAATCCGATCTGCATTCGTCAATTTGAACTACCTTTTGTTGAACCTGAGCGAAGGGATAGTAAGGCGGGGCAACAATGCTGTCATATTCAAAAAAAGTGGCCGCCGGCAACACAATGTCCGCCAGGGCGGCCGTAGGGGTCATAAAAAGGTCGGAAACCGCTATAAAATTCAGCTTCTTGAAAGCCTGATAGGCCCGGCGTGTGTTCGTATATGTGACAAGCGGATTGGACGCATGAATATAGGCACTTTGAATGGGATAGGGTTTTTCAGTTAATATCGCGTCAACAAGGTCTCTTGGGAGTATTCGATAAAACTGGGGCAACCGATTTTGACCGCCGTCCACCCGTCTTTGCCACACCTGCGGGGTAACCCTGTTCCGCAGGGCGATATCCGGAGCCCCCGGACCGGCCAGCGGGTAGGACGGCAGGACATCGCCTCCCGGAATATCCAGGCTGCCGACAATCGCTTTAAGTATCGCAAGCGCCCGGGCGGTCTGGAAACTGTTGACCCCATGATCCACGGCATTGCCCCACTGGAGGCAGGCCGGTTTGGCCCCGGCATAAAATCTGGCAGCCGCTTTAATTTTGTCGACCGGTACCCAGGTGATATCTGCAACCTTCTCCGGGGTATAGGGCCGGATGTGATCTTTGAGTTGCTCAAAACCCATCGTGAATTGTTTTACAAAATTCTGATCATACCCTTTTTCGTTGATAATCACGTGCAGGATACCCAGGGCCAGGGCCAGGTCGGTACCCGGCCTTAATTGGAGCCAGATACGGGCTTTTTTCGCCAACACGGTTTGTACCGGATCAGCGACGATCAGTTGTGTGCCTTTATCAAGTTGACGGACGGTTCGGTGATGCTCGCCGATACGGGTTTCAGCAAGGTTCGCGCCCCAGACAAATACGCAGGCGGGAGGATGCTCGTAATCGGCGACCGTGTAAGAGCCGCAGGTCATTTGCGAGGCAAATAGACGCGGCAGAAAGCAGACATGCCCCGTCGTGGCAAAATTGGGAGATCCAAAGGCATTGGCCAGCCGCTCGTTATAACTATCGATCAAGCCTTTGGCAGAGCCCTGGATAAATCCCACGCTTTCAGGCCCAACGCTATCCCGGGTTTTGATAAACTCATCGGCGATGGTGCCCAAAGCGTCATCCCAGGATATTTTTGCCCACTGCCCCGCGCCTTTTTTCCCGATCCGCTTGAGCGGGTGCTTTAAACGGTCCGGGTGGTAAAGAAGTTGCGGGGCGGCCCGCCCTTTCGGGCACAGCACACCGTGGTTTATCGGACTTTGCGGGTCACCTTTTACCTTGACAACCTTGCCGTCTCCGACCTGAATCAACATGCCACAGGCCGCAAAACACATGCCGCACGTACTCCTAATTTCACCCTCTTGAATCATAGCATTGACTTTCGCTAAGATTTAGATGTAATCGAATTCCAGATGACTATAGCAGGAACCGTTAATTGCGCAAAGGACTGTTTTTGGGGGATGAAAAAATATGATTGCTAAATTTCATGGTGTGTTCAGTTTGCTATTGATCCTGGCATCCGTAATGATTGCGTTGGCCTACTTGCTAAGTATCTCAACGGCCTGGCAGAAATTTTATTTTTTGTCTGCCGGGCCTGCAGTAATACTAACTGCCCCAATTGTAAGTTAACAGCCGCAACCTAAAGCCACTGAGATTTAATTCTCACGGTTGGAACACCGGAGAATAACTCTTCAACCAGCGGAATTATGCTCCCATCCAATGCCACCCAGAGTTTCTTTTTTGCCGGTGTCCGGACTGTTACAAACTGATACAAACTATTGTTTGACATTTTCCGATAAAAGCGCAAATTATTAATCAGGTTTCCGTTATCAATCCTGCTAATTCTAAATATGATGACTTACCAAGGCATGTGAAGACTGACTGGTTTTTGAAAGATCAAAAAACAGGTAGAGTTTTCAGCCTCTTAGTTCCGGCTTTTGTTCTTATTAAACGATATGCTGATTAGGAATAAACAAATATAAAGAAAAAAATATGCGCAGCATAATATAATTAAGACGCCGGCGCATAGATCTAACAAGTATTTCAAAATCTCAAAAAACAATCAACAAGCCTGAATGAAAATATTCAGGGCGGATTAATTAGGTGACCGCAATGAAAATCAAGGAACATGTTTCCTGCTTTTGTTCTTTCTGGCGACCTTCGGTGGCGAGACGAATCACGATGTATTTCCTGCTCTTTGGACTGATTATTTTCTTGGTTACGGCGATGCTGTTTACCATCAGCGGCAAAAAACAATTCATGAGTTCAACCAGCAAAGTCGTCAATCATCAGTTGTCACAACTGGAAGGCAGCAAAGAACCGGATTTTATCTGGAATGGTATTAATCGATCGGAGCCGGAATTGTATCAGTTGCTGGAAATTCTGGCCAATCTGTCTTCAACCTTTTACACGGTTAAAGATATTTCAATATACAGCAAGGCGGTGGATGACGAATCCTGGCATCGGCTGTATTTCCCGGATGGTCCCACAATGCAGTCAGATCGAATCCTGGGAGATCCCTATACCGGCGAACTGGATAGTTGGCTCGGAGATCGCTTTCGACCGGCTAGAGCCAAGATTATGGCAGCCAATGGCCTGCATTCCATGTTTGTCAATATTACCGGTTCCAAAGATACAAATTTCTATTTTCTCAAAATCGGAGTGGACAGCGAGGGTATGGCCGGCTTCATGCATAAACGAATGAAGCATCTGATTTTTTTCTTTTTAATCGCCTTGATTTTCCTGCGCTTTATTGGATACTACTTTGCACGCAAAATCGCCGGCCCCATAGAAACCCTTTCAAACGTTTCCAGTGCTGTTGCCAAAGGTGATTTGTCAAAGACGGCACCCGTAACCACCAATGATGAAATCGGAGAATTGGCTAAAAATTTCAATCATATGATTGAAGGGCTGCGGGAGTGGGAGCGCATCAAGATGCTTGAATTTGAGATGGAAAAAGGTCAAAAAATCCAACGAGATTTTTTGCCCAGCTTTATTCCCAACTTACCGGACTGGAACATTGCGACCGCTTTCTTTCCGGCCGGCAAAGTCTCAGGGGACTTTTACGATGTGTTCAAACTTTCCGACGGCAACATCGGTCTGGTGATCGCCGATGTCTGTGACAAAGGGGTGGGCTCCGCCCTTTACATGGCGTTATTCCGCAGCCTGATCCGCGTGTTTGCCGAGCAGGCGGTCTATTGCGATTCGACAACCGTTAGCCAACTCAACCAACCCTGGGAGAACAATCCCAAGGCCCCATCCGCTGAAGATCTGCAAAAGATTCGCCTGCGGGCCGTTCCGTTTACCAACAACTACATCGCCCAGACCCATGGCGAAGAGAGTATGTTCGCCACGTTGTTTTTTGGCGTGCTGAATCCTGAGACCGGAAATCTGTACTATATTAACGGCGGCCATGAACCGCTGTATCTGATCAACTCCAAAGGTGTGAAGCAAAAAATCGATCCGACCGGACCTGCAGTGGGGCTGTGGCCGGATACGACCTACGATATTGGGCAGATCAAGATGGAGCCGGGTGAAATGTTGATCGGGTATACGGACGGCGTTACCGAAGCCCGTTCGCCGGCGGATGAAATATTTACCCGAAACCGACTGCGTTCACTAATTGAACAACCATTTACCACAGCTTCCGAAATGCTGGAGCGCGTCAGGGCCAACCTGTTCACTTTCATTGATATTGCCCCGCGAAGTGATGATGTCACCATGCTGGCTGTTGAAAGGGTGATCAGCACAGGATAGGTAAATGCAGAGACCCGTCATTTAAACATGTAATTGACTGAGATTATGAAAATCCCAAGCACCAAAAACCAAATCACAAACAAATCCCAAAAACCCAAATTCAAAATTTCAAACAAATGGTCCATCTTCAGTTGCGACCGCTGGCATCATCTCCGGAAGACCTAAAGTTTGCGAAACGATGTTATACAAATGCAGTGCGTGTTTTGGTCATTGATATTTGTGATTTGAGATTTACCCTTCGACTGGGCTTCGGGTGGTGAGCCTGTCGAACCATCTGTTATTTGATACTTGGGATTTGGAATTTTAATTGTCCTGCAAAACCTTCTAATGCAATTGTTGTTTTAGAATTCACTTTAACGTATCCTAAAAGAGCATTGGATCAGGCTTGAACGATCAGAAATATCCTGATATTAATCTATTATTCATAGTGAACACGAATAAATACGGCTTATCCGGATTCACATAAATCCGTGAAGATCTGTGTCCTAAAATTATTAAAATGATTTTTTTCCAAATTATCATAAGAAAGGAAGCGGAATGGCTAAGCAAAATCAGTTTCTGACCACCGGCGAATTTGCTTCAAAAGCCGGAATACCGACCTCATCCGTCACAAAATTGATCCGGGAAGGCAAAATCAAGGCTAAAAAAAAATCAGGTAAATGGATGATTTCATCGGATCAGCTAGAAGCACAGGCTGGGCCTGTTTCGAATAAGCCGGCCAAGAAAAAGGCAACCGCTAAAAAACCAACACCGACCAAAATGGATAAACCCGCTAAAGCGAAAACAACAGCCGGGAAGATGTATACCGTGGCCGAATTCGCCGGCCTGACATATTTAACTGAATTTGGCGTGAAGGAATGGTTAAAACAAGGGCGTCTTACCGGTCAACAGGCAGCAGGTGGTGAATGGATGATCGACGCCGCCAACCTTGAATTACCAGGTGTAAAAAGGTTAGTAAGATAAGGCTGAATTTGAATAATTGACGAAACCCAAAAATCATGGCATAAATAAAATATAAAAAGGCAGAGTCGATCCTGATTCTGCCTTTTTATTTGGGCTTCCCAGCATGCCGTTATTTTCTCAAGATTGATTTCTCATTTAGGAAGAAACGGAAACCCTCCGGAAAAGATGCACGCGCAGCCGGGAAGCCACAAAAGCATATTTCTTTAAAACTATTTAAATAGCAAGAAAAATACGTGCGCGTTCACCACTGATCTGAAGTGATTATCACTACAATATTTTTTTGAACTGCTCATCCTAGCAGGAATTCACTTGACCAGATGCTGACACTTGTGTATTGAATTTTGTTTGTTTATGCAATCCTCACCTTATTTAAAATTGCGCGTCTTCATCCCGTTTGCCCTGGGATATTGTCTTTCCTACCTCCTCCGGGTTGTCAATGCCGTGCTTGCCCCGGATCTGGCATCAGACCTCGGGGTCGGGCCCTCAGAGCTCGGGCTGCTCACTGCCGCCTATTTTATTACATTTGCTGCTTTCCAGCTGCCCCTGGGCATACTGCTCGATCGATACGGACCACGAAAAATTGAAGCCTTCCTGCTCATCTTTGCGGCTGTCGGCGCGTTTATCTTCTCTCGAGCCCAAAGCGTTTCAGGTCTGGTAATCGGAAGGGCGTTGATCGGCTTTGGGGTATCAGCTTGTCTTATGGCTGCTTTCAAAGCATATGTCATATGGTTTCGCCGGCAGCAATTGCCCCTCATCAACGGCTTTCAAATGGCAGCCGGCGGTTTTGGTGCACTCACCGCCACGGCACCCGTCGAAGCAGCTTTAGGCGTCACAGATTGGCGCGGCGTGTTTTTTATATTAGCGCTAATCACCCTGGCAATTGCAGCGGCGGTATATTGGGTAGTGCCGGAAAAAAAGATCGAATCCAATGGCGACAGCGTTAAAGATCAGCTTAACGGAATGGTGAGTGTCTTTTCCAGCCTGACGTTTTGGCGTATCGCCCCCGTAACCGTTATGTCCCAGGCTTCATTTTTAGCCATCCAGGGCCTTTGGTCCGGTCCCTGGCTGCGGGATGTGGCCGGTTTTGAGCGGGCAACCATTGCCCAGGTGCTGTTGACAATCGCTGTTGCCATGGTCGCGGGATTCATTTTTATGGGAGCAGTGGCCGAACGCTTTAGCCGCTTGGGCATCAAACCGATCGCTGTGGCGGTAACCGGAATGAGTGCATTTATAATAGTACAGGCACTGCTCATCTTAGAAGTAACTTCGTGGGCGCATACATTGTGGATCTTATTCGGAATTTTCGGCACAGCTGGAATTATTCCCTACGCGGTGTTGTCGCAAAGTTTTCCCCTGCATCTGTCCGGCCGGGTCAATACAGCCTTAAACCTCCTAGTTTTTGTGGCAGCCTTTTCCGCCCAATGGGGAATTGGTGCCATCATTAACATGTGGCCGGGTACTGCCGGCGGTGGTTATGCACCCCCCGGCTACCAGGCGGCTTTTGCCATGATGCTGTTGCTGCAGCTGTCAGCCGTGCTGTGGTTCATCCTTGCCAGCCTGATTCATCATCGTCGTAAACGAATAGAATAAAATAGTCAAGAACGAGTTGGCCAATTAGGGATTTTATTATAGAAGGTCTGAAAAGGGAGAAACGGGTGAAATTTCTCGGGCAGATTTGGTTGACTGAGTTATATCAGCAATTCCAACGATTTAATTTAAAATCAAAAACATACAGGAATTTTCCAACCATTACCATCGCTCAGAATCAATCCGGAACGATCAACGGCCAAAGGCGTAATTAAGATGCACTTCAAAATTAATGTATTATTATTCAATCTTAATTTTGGTCATCTTTTTGCCTGGTTTTTTAGAACCCTTTTTCTCATAGTGGTCGATCCGCTCATCCAGCAAAGACCGAATGCCCTTTAGAAATTCAACCTTCGAACGGGTCATGTGTTCAAAAAATTTTGATTTTTTCCCCATGCTGCCATCCAAGTCCGAAAAAAATTTACCGACAGGGCAGTCAACCATTTGTTCTTTATTCTTTTTCGCCGCCATTTCCCTCTCCTTTGGATATGAATCTCATTAAGGATAATAATCAATATTTTTCAAAAGACTGAGCAAAGCGATATCCACAATTATTCAATTTGCAATCTTCGATATTCAATTCCGGCTTGTCCGGATTTAGGGTGATCCGAGATATCGATCCATCCTCTCCCGCCACACCGCCTGATCGACAACACAAACATCGCCGTTGTCATCCCGCGTGGCAATTACAACACCGAAATCTTCGGCCGACACCACGCCGCAGGAATTTCCTGACCAGCTTGCAAACACAGGGTCTACGGAGATGAAAGCCTCCAGACGCTCCCTGTCCACTGGTATCGTGCACTCCCGATCCGGTATTACAATGACATCCGTTTCCTTCTTATCGTCATGAACATAATATGCGATCATAGTTCCTTCCCGGTTTTATAAGTTAGCTTTTTAATAATTGATGGTTTCGCAAAAATTCCGAATCAGGAATAATATAAACACCATTGTAATGAGATCGAGAAATTTTTGCAAATACCCTTGAACCATACTATGCAATGCTTAGGATATATTTAAATGAACTTGGACAAGGAGGCAATATGAAAATAAAACCCATAAACCGATTATATTTGTTGAAGGTATTTACCGGTATTACCGTAATATTATTTATTTCGTCATTTGCATTGAATCAATTTGCCTATGGCGCAGGCACATCGAGTAAATCCAGTTCAAAATCGGAATCGGCTGCTCAAAAACGGGAGCGCGCCAATGAGTATTTTGAAGAGGGCAAAAATCTCCAGGAAAAATGGAACTACAAGAAAGCTTCAAAAAAATACGAACGCGCAGTAAAGATAGACCCCAGCTACGCCGAAGCTTACAGCAATCTGGGATACACCTATCGCAAACAGGAAAAGTTTGATAAGGCCGTTCGCGCGTATAAAAAAGCCATCAAACTTGATCCGACTCTGGCCGAAGCTCATGAATATCTGGGCGAAGCCTATGCTGAAATGGGCAAATTTGATCTGGCTGAAAAAGAGCTGGCAATATTGCGGGAACTCGGATCCGATGAAGCCGAAGAGCTGGAAAAATTTATCGCAAAGATGAAAAAGCAAAAGAGCTAATTGTTTCGCCCTGAAAAATAGCACAATCAGGGATTAAATTGCCCGTTGATGAAGAAGGAATTGGTTGTTCGAAAGCCCGCGAAATAATTATTTTATGCTTTGCATTATTATTTTCTTTGTTTTATTTCAATATGAAATCAGTCCGGCTGATTTCATATTGATTTAACTTTCCAAATATGCAAATAAATTAAACCCCAATTCCAATAAGGGATTGGGGTTATTTATTCTAACACCGAAAACCTGATCCTTATTCCATTGGTTATCTGACCGTAATCACCACCCCTTTAGGGTGAAACAATAGCCTGGGTCAGCCGCGCTGTGGCCAGGCGAAGGAGGGTAAGAATATGCCGGTTGCTGATAAAATGATAGAGATGATCGATAAGTCGTCCATGATTAGAAAGATGTTTGAAGAAGGCGCAAAACTGAAAGCTCAACATGGGACGGAGAATGTCTATGATTTTTCCCTGGGCAACCCGGATGTACCGCCTCCGCCTGAATTCAATAAAGTTCTCAAAGATTTGGTAAACGACGACAACTTAAATCACGGCTACACGCCAAGTCCGGGCCTGCCCCAGGTGCGCAAGGCTGTCGCCGATTTTATCAGCAGCGAGCATGGGGTTAACCTGTCGCCGGAAATGGTCATCATGACGGTCGGTGCCGCCGGTGCCTTAAATAATATTTTCAAAGCGCTGATCAATCCCGGCGATGAGATTTTGACGCCATCGCCTTATTTTGTGGGCTACAATCAATATTCATTCATCGCCGGCGCACCGCTTAAAACCGTGGCAACCGATCCCAATTTCCATCTGGATCCGGCAGCTATCGAGGCGGCCATTACCGAAAATACCCGGGTGATGCTGATCAATTCCCCCAACAACCCCACCGGTGTCGTATACTCTGCCGGCGAGTTAACCCAATTGGCAGATATACTGAATCGGTCCGGCAGCAAATTTGGCCGGCCGATATACCTGGTCTCGGATGAACCCTATTGTAAAATTACCTATGATGTCGAAGTGCCCTCCGTATTTAAGGCCTACTCCCACAGCATTTTAATCAATTCTTATTCCAAAGCACTGTCTCTGGCCGGCGAACGCATCGGCTATCTGGCGGTTCACCCTGATGCAGAAGAAGCACCATTGGTTGCCGGTGCGGCAGCGGTGGCCAACACCATGTACTGTGTCAATGCGCCCAGTCTGATTCAGCAGGCAATCGGCAAATTGCAGGGGGTTACGGTGGATGTATCCATTTACCGGCGGCGGCGGGATATGCTCTGTGCGGGACTTTCTGAGGCCGGTTATGAATTTAACGTCCCCGAGGGGGCGTTTTATCTTTTCCCCAAAAGCCCCATACCGGATGATATGGAATTTATTAACCGCTTGAAGGATGAGCTGATTCTGGCTGTACCGGGGACTGGTTTTGGCGCACCGGGCTACTTCCGTCTGTCTTACGCCGTGCCGGATGCATCAATTACCGGCTCGTTGGCCGGCTTCAAACGAGCGCTGGAGAGGGTGCAATAGGAGATGGCTGGCGTTTCTCTGCCGGAAACGGGGGTAAATAAAAGCACGACAATGCGAATAACCGTTATTAGCCTTTCTGCTAGTGACTAAATTTCAAAATCAACTTGCCCACCATTTTACCGGACTCAAGCGCACGGTGGGCATCGGCAACTTTTTCGACTGGATATTGCTGCAGGACGGGCGCTTGTATTTTTCCTTTTTCTACCCAGTTTACCAGGTCCTGCATGGCTTCTTCCAGCAGATCCATGCGGTGAAATAGAAATGACAGATTAAATGCGATCAGGCTTTTATTATCCCCGGTCATATCAAGTGGGTTGAATCTGGGCACTCGAAAATAATCGTAGATCAGCTTGAAGTAATTTGGGAACCCCCCATGGGTAGATAGCATGGTGTGAAAACCGTATGCAACCAGTTTACCGTTCGATGCCAGATGCCGGTAACTTTGCTGCAAAGTTGCCGGACCATTGGCATCAAACACGACATCAAAGCCGTCCGGGCAGATTTCTTCGGCTTTTGCCCACAGGTCTTCTTTGCTCTTGTCAATGACGCCATCCGCTCCAAATGCCAGTGCTGTATCGACTTTGTGACTTGACCCGACCACAGCGGTCATCCGGCAGTCGGCAATTTTTCCCAGCTGCAACAGTGCCCCCCCGACCCCCCCGGCGGCAGAATGAACCAGGATTTTCATACCTGCTCGAAGTACGATGTTTTGAAACAGCCCGTGATAGGCCGTCAGAAAGACGGCCGGGAAGGCTGCCCATTGCTCGGCCGTAAATTTCGAGTTTTCCGCAATAGAATACACCTGATCGGCCGGCACACATAGGTGGGAAGCATAGGCACCAAACCGTGTCAGACCAAAGACGGCCGCCCCTTCCGCGATACCGGACACATCCCGGCCGCAATTCAAAACTGTTCCTGAAAATTCAAAGCCCGGTGTAATGGGCCAACCCACATATTCTTTAGCGGATTTGTAAAGGCCCAGGCGGATAAAGATATCGGCAAAGTTCACCCCGGCGGCAAAGACCTCGACCAGGACTTCATTGTCCCGTGGTTTGGGTGGGGCGAGTTCAATAATTTTAAGGCGCTGATAACCGCCGGGGCGTTCAATGACAATTTTTTTCATTTTCAAGTCCTTGAAGGAATAATGACAAATAAGCATTTACTTCGGCGATGTCAAAAATCGGTAAAAGATACAGAATCGTATATCGGGAAATTTTCAAATTACGCTACACCCTTTCTTTCAGAAAATTAAGTATTACGTTTATAGATCTTCTCCGGATCAATGCCACATGGATGTTAAATAACTTAAACTTGCTTGATATTAAATGCTGTATTACAAAAACGCACTGATTCAATGACTATTTTCAACCCTGGGTTAGCTATTCTCAAGGGTGGATTAATTATATGAAGCGCAACATAATGCTTCTATCGTTAAGCCAGGCAGCGCTCATCACCGGTACGTCCACATTGCTGGCCTCATCCGCGATTGTAGGTCTGGCTTTAGCCGGCCATAAATCTCTGGCGACAATGCCGCTGGCCCTATTGTTTCTAGCCCAGATGGTGACAACCATTCCCGCTTCCTTGTATATGGCAAGAGTGGGGCGCCGGTTGGGTTTTATGACCAGTGCCCTGTTTGGCCTGACCGGTGCCGCGGTCGCAACCGGGGGCGTTATCAAAGCCGATTTCAGCATATTTTGCCTTGGTACGACATTGATCGGTATGTTTAATGGGTTTGGGCAGTACTATCGTTTTACTGCCGCAGAAGTAGCGCCGGAAGACTATCGCAGCCGCGCGATCTCATATGTATTGGCAGGCGGAGTTATTGCCGCATTTGCCGGACCGAATTTAGCCAATTGGTCCCGGCATTTGCTGTCTACAGAATTCGCTGGAAGCTATGCCTGTCTGATAGGACTATATTTACTTGCATTCGGGTTTGCATCTATACTTCAGATTCCGAAGCCGGCAGTGGTTTCCAGGTCACCGGGCGGGCGGGCCTTAAGCGTCATCGCACGCCAGCCAGCGTATCTGGCGGCCGTTACCAGCGCGATGGTCGGTTATGGTGTCATGAATTTCATCATGATTGCCACGCCGCTTGCCATGCACGGTTATGCCCATGCGTTCTCGGATACTGCCTTTGTCATCCAGTGGCATATATTGGGGATGTTTATCCCGTCGTTTTTCACCGGGCATTTGATTCGACGGTTCGGCACCGCCAACATCATGTTGGCGGGAATTTTGCTGCTGGGTATGTGTGTCTTGATAAATTTTGCCGGGACATCCGTCACCCATTTCTGGAGTGCATTGGTTTTATTAGGGCTCGGCTGGAATTTTCTGTTTGTCGGTGCAACCACTCTACTGACTGGGACTTACTCGCCGGATGAAAAGGCCAAAGCTCAGGCCCTGAATGATTTCATTGTGTTTGGGACCGTCACCATCACCTCGTTCAGCTCCGGTGCCGTACAGCATGCCCTGGGATGGCAGACCCTTAATATGGCGGTCATCCCTTTTCTGGTGCTTGTCGGAATTGCCAATTTGTGGCTGCGAAGTAAATCCCCTGAAAAAGTATCAAATAAATAGGGGAAAATAATTTAACTGGCGAATCAATATACTAAAACTACTTAGATGTGGTTTTAAAAGAAGGAGCAACTAATGACAGATAAAATAAGTCGAGAAATACGCCTGAAGAACCGCCCTGTCGGGCTGCCGAGCGAGAGTGATTTTGAGCTTGCCGAAGTGGCCGTTCCGGAAGTCCGCGACGGTGAACTACTCGTCCAAAATATTTACATGTCGGTGGATCCGTATATGCGTGGCCGCTTGAATGACCGCAAAAGCTATTTCCCGCCGTTTCAAATCGGCAACGCTCTAGAAGGTGCTTGCGTTGGACGGGTGACCGAATCAAAGAACGGATCGTTTAACGTCGGTGATTATGTTTTGAGCATGCTGGGTTGGCGTGAATATTTTGTATCCAGCGGCGCCGGGTTAACCAAGGTAGATTCCGGTCTTGCGCCTGTTCAGGCCTATCTTGGCGCTGTCGGGATGACGGGAATGACGGCCTATGTCGGGCTGCTTCATATAGGTGAGCTCAAAGAAGGGGAAACCGTATTTGTTTCAGCAGCGGCAGGCGCCGTGGGATCGATGGTGTGCCAAATCGCTAAACTTAAAGGCTGCTACGTGGTCGGCAGCGCCGGCTCTGATGAAAAGGTCTCATGGCTGATTGAGGAAGCCGGAATTGACGCCGCATTTAACTATAAGACGGCAGATGACGTCATTGCCGAAGTCGGCGAGTACTTCCCCAACGGCATTGACGTTTATTTTGAAAACGTCGGCGGGATTCACCTTGAGGCGGCCCTTGAGCATATGAACGCAAACGGACGCATTGTCATGTGCGGCATGATCTCCATGTATAACGCCGTCAAACCGGTTCCTGGACCAGTCCGGTTGTCCTATATTATCTCTAAAAAACTGACCATGAAAGGCTTTATTGTCAGGGATCACTACGACAAGATAGGACAATTTTATGCCGCAATAGGAAAGTGGCTTGCCGAAGGTAAAATCAAGTGGAAAGAGACGATCATCGACGGCATTGAAAATGCGCCCCAGGCGTTTATTGGCCTTTTCAAAGGAGAAAATTTTGGTAAGATGATTGTCAAGGTTGGTGATTAAGCCAAATCGTATTGAAAGCATGAGCCATGGGACCGAAGCTGGTCGTAATCGCCTTAATTGGCCTTATTCTTTCGATTGCTTTGATTTTTGTGGAAGATTCAGCCGGTGGTTTAGAACCGGAGAACAAAAAAAAGTTTTCGAGCATGCCGGACACCGCGGCTTCTTCCGAGGCCGCGATTGACGATTTTATAACGAATCAATCTGAAGACCAATCTATGCGCTGGTTTTATAGTGATACGCAAGGAAAGCTAAAGGGGGTCGCCCTGGTGATTCACGGGCTTAATTTGCGGCCCGACAGGATGCAGCCCATTATTTCAATGCTGACCGAATCCGGGATCGATGTCCTGGGTTTATCCCTGCGGGGTCACGGAGAGAACTATACCCACAGCAATGGTATCGATGAAGATCAGGCAAGATTGGAAACGTTTAAAAACGCATCATATCAGGTGTGGATAAATGAAGCCTACCTGGCTTATTTGCAGGTTAAAGAAAGAGGTGAGGATAAGGGGGTTCCACTTTTTTTTACCGCCTTTTCAACGGGCGCTTTGATTGGTCTCGATCTGTTTGTTACTTACCCGGAAGTGAGATTAGACAAAATGATCCTCTTGGCACCGGCCATAAAACTTCATGCCATTGTTTATCTGCAGCGAGCGCTGTCTCCTTTTCCCGGCCTGGTGCTCCCCAGCCTGGGACTCAAATCCTACCTGGCCAATACCAGAGGCACGCCCATAGCAGCGTATAATGCCCTGTTTGAAGGTTTGGCACATTTTGAAGAGCATTTCAGCCAAAAAATAAATATCCCCACCCTGGTGTTTATTGACGAGGACGATGAGCTCATCTCAGCGCAAGGGCTCCGATCATTTGTAAGCGAGAAGAGTTTAGACCGGTGGCGGTTTTACGGAGTACAAAAAGGAGCATCGGCCGACCGCGCCACTTTCCACCATCATATTATTGATGTGCAATCCACCGGAGACAGCGTCTGGCAGGATATGATGAAGGCCGTTGTAAACCATTTGATGGATCATACTTCTAATTAGACATATCGGTATGACATTTGTGGCCGATGCCGGATATAACGGACAGGAGGAAGGCCCAAGGTATAAGGCCCATGGCAAATGAAGGTTGCCATCTGTCCTCTGACTTCGGTCTTCTGTTATCAGGATGCTGGATGGTCGGAAATCGGTGTCTGGTCTCTCAGGCGAATGTCCTCAGTTACACGATTTCTTCCGGCGATTCCATTCGCTTTATGGGATCGTCAAAAAATTGTCGAATTTACCTTAACGGCAGCTCATCAATTAAAACTATCGGATTGCCGATCACCTCAGCAATTCGACCCTCCTAAAGCAATACTCAATGCTATATCTCACCGCGGACACCTTCAGAATCGTTATTTCACTCGTAGGTGATGCCTCTGGAGCTTTGTGCCGCAAGCAATGATCGGACACATTGCTTACCGTTGCCCGACCAATGAGGATTTGGCCTTGGTAAGATCTTATTGTTGCTGACCGACCGGTGGATATCTATAGCCGCCCCGATCCCTTTGGCACCAACTGGCACAAATATTGCTTTCTACAAATGTAGGAAACTGCATACCTATTTTCAGCGGAAGACAAGCATTGACCGTGTAGTTTCAGCAGAATCTCAGCAACCTTTAATCAAGTATCGTTCATTAGAGGAAATACCCCAATTGAGTTAAAAACCAATTGGGAATAAAAGGTGATCATCGTGCAGATTGGCGAAGTATGTTTTTGTAGGCGGGATATTATTTCCGTCTGCTCAGCCGGTAGCCAGGAACAGCAAAAAACTTGCCGTTTCTATCAAAAGTCAACCTATAAAAACGCATGTATGTATTTTGTTTTTGATGCATACTGCGATTGTGTCGATGCGCAACGCAACATCGAATATGCTATCTGATAACCGCTATAACCAATAATTATACCTGTAGTGGCAAATGTGGTTAATTTTCACCCGGTTCACAAATGGTCTCATCGCCTGGGTACAATATCTCACTCCTTCCAATCCGCCGGGGATGTGAGCTGCCCCAAAGCCGCCCGTCTGATCCAATCCAATCCCTGGATCGCAAGCCATTTTCGGATATATTCGGAATCCTGATAATTGCGGCCCGCTTTGGTCAGCCGCATATCACCCGGTCCCCAGAGCGCAATAAAAGTCAAATTATCCTTGAAGGGACCGACCAGCGCAAAACCGATGCCGCCGGACGGGGCGATGTATTCCGCCAGATCCATGGCTAGTGCTTGATAATCCCCGTCCCGCGCATCAGCTTGAGACGCCAGGCCAGCCTTTTGCAGTGCGGCCGACACGCCGATTGAGTGCAGGTTGACCGGAATTAAATCGCCGAATCCGGCATCGATCAGCTGACCGCTCATAAGACCATTGGTAAGGGTGTCGATCACGCCCAGCTTTAAATTCTCCTTTGACAACAACTGTCCGATCACTTCAGGGACGGTTTCTTTTTCCACACCGTAAATAGCGACGCCGAGCCGCTGCCGCACTTCGGCTTCAAGAGACGCAATGAGGGTGTCGGCTTCTGCCACCGTGTCGGCCTTGGCCGTCATACGGACATCGGTTTGACCCGCATGGGCGGCCAACCCGATGGTCGGATTTTTGGTGGCCATCAAATCGCCGATGACCCGATCGACGTTGCTTTCGCCCACGGCACAGGTCCTCAAAATCCGAATCTTGGTGACCTTTGCGCCTCCCATTCTTTCGACAAGCAGCGGGATCACTGTATGTTTCATCATATACTCCAACTCGCGCGGAACGCCTGGCAGAGAAATGATAAAACCGCGTCCCCGAATATCTTCACTGAGAAAGCAAGGGGCCGTACCAGCCGGGTTGGACAGCGGCAGGGCGCCTTCCGGAATATACGCCTGGCGCTTATTGTTTTCAGCCATTTCGCGGCCAAAACTTCGAAAACGTTCCGCGATTTGGGCTTCCAGGTCGGCACGGTATATCAGCTTGCGACCGGTGGCATTGGCGACCGCCTGGCGCGTTACGTCATCGACGGTCGGTCCGATTCCGCCTGAGGTTATGATCACATCCGAGCGATCCAAGGCCAAATTGAGGACTTCCGTGATGCGGGCTTCATTGTCGCCGACGGTCGTTTTGAAATAAATATCAAGTCCGATTTCGCGTAATGCTTTGGCCAATCTGTTGGCGTTGGTATCAACCAGTTCCCCCAGCAAAAGCTCCGTTCCGATCATCACAATTTCTGCATGCATTTCAGGCCTCCAGAATCGCTAACTAGTGTCCGTCCGGAAACAGCATCTTTCGGTCCAGGTCGGCGTTTTCGCTTTTTTGCAATCCTCGGAATAGCCTCACTATGCCTGCGGTTGCAAAAACGCTCAGGCCTTGTCCTTAGCCAATCCACCTCCGGATCCGGATGGATACTAACTGAATTTTGAATAAAAATTAATGAGAATATGAAAACCTATGAGTCGCTCAAAATATAGGTACTAACAAGTTTTTTTCAAGAAACTCGTGTAAAAATGGGGACGCCCTTCTGTTTTTAAGTTTATTTTCTATCTGACATATGATATAAGCAATCCATGCCGCGAAAAGCCCGCATTGATGCCCCCGGGGCCTTGCACCATGTCATTGCCAGAGGAATCGAAAAACGCGATATTTTTTGGGACGACCACGATCGCAACAACTTCCTGAAACGACTGGGCACGATCATAGACGAAAGCGACACACGTTGTTATGCATGGGCGTTGCTTCCCAATCATTGTCACCTGCTTTTCAAAACAGGCCTTTCTCCAATTGCCACGGTGATGAGACGTTTGCTGACAGGTTATGCCGTCACCTTCAACCGAAGACACCGGCGTCACGGTCATCTTTTTCAAAACCGCTACAAGTCGATTCTCTGTCAGGAAGAAGTCTATCTCAAGGAACTGGTCCGTTACATCCACCTCAACCCGTTGCGTGCCAAAATTGTTAACGACCTAAAGCAGTTAGACACTTATGAGTTCTGTGGTCACAGTGCTTTGATGAACCGGGTCAAACACTCATGGCAAGAGGTGAATGAAGTGCTGGGTTGGTTTGCAGCAAAACGCCACCAGGCGAGAGAGCGATATCGTTCTTTTGTAGAAAAAGGAATCCAGCAGGGCCGCAGAAAAGATCTGACGGGTGGCGGCTTGCTTCGCAGTGCCGGCGGCTGGTTGAACGTAAAGGCGCTTCGGGAAGCCAAAATTTTTTACAAGAGCGATGAACGCATTCTGGGAGATAGCGATTTTGTTGAGAGCGTGCTGGCAAATGCAGACGAGCAAATGGAGCGAAAATATGCGCTTCAAGCGGCAGGTCTGGATTTGGATGGTCTGGCGAAAATTGTTGCCGGAATAACCGGCGTCAAGCCTTCCAGGATTTTTAGCCCCGGAAAAAATCGAAGCAGAGTGCAGGCGCGAAGTCTTTTATGCTTTTGGGCAGCCAGAGAGTTGGGTATTTCCTTGGCGGAGTTGTCTTGCCGAACCCGCATATCTCAATCCTCTATCAGTATGTCGGTTCATCGCGGTGAACAAATCGTTGAAAGAGAAGGGCGTCCCCTTAATTCCTTGCGGTCATCTGGGTGATGATGTTAACATTTTCAGTTTATCTGATTATTTACGCGGTAATGCTGTGGAAAGAAAACAGGTTAGAAACCAAAGCACCGGAATGGTTGTTGAATATTTATTTCTGGTTGTTTGCCGGTATATTTATTTTGGCAATGGATTTCTGGGCCTGGGGAAATGTTGAACCGGCAGTCTGGGGCATTCCCCTGTGGGTGGGATACTTCGTTATTCTGTCGGCGCTGCAAACGGTCGTGATGCTGCGACTGATTAAAAAAGAGGCGTGAAGCTCAATTTGTCTATTCCTGCAAAATTTATTTGACTATTGTTCAAATTTTATATATGTTCATAAAAAATGTACAGTCAAATTTATTGAACGCAATTTGAGTGGGAAGAATGAATAACAAATTAAAAAAAATCATTCAACATGCCCTGGATGCATTTCATAAAACAATGGGGTTAACCATACAACACCAGCCTCAGTATAAAGACGGCTATATATATCCGGATGGCATAATTCGCATCGCCCATAAAAAAAAGGAATGGTATTTTGCTCCGGAGGTGAAGACAAGCATCAACCGCACCATAGTTGGTATGGGAAAATTGCATCCGTTGAATAATGAAGAAAAAATGCTGCTGATCACAGACGTTGTAACGCCTCCCATGGCCGATTTATTGAAACAAACCGATATCCCGTATATTGATACTGCCGGAAATGCCTATATCAATGAACCCCCCCTCTATATTTTTGTCAAAGGAAACAAAGCCAGACAAATCCTGGTTAAAGAACCCTTAAGACGTCTATTTAAACCAGCGGGATTGAAAGTGATATTTGCGCTGCTGAATAATCCGAGCCTGGTGAATAAGCCCTATCGGATTATTGCCGAAGCAGCCGGTGTGGCCCTAGGAACTGTTGGCTGGGTCATCAATGATATGAAAGAAATGTTATTTGTACTGGATATGGGCAAAGCGCATCATAAGTTATTAAATTTGGAAAATCTCCTAAAAAGATGGATCGAGGTGTATCCGGAACAATTACGGCCCAAGCAGATAATAGCGCGATTCGAAACCGACAATCAAAACTGGTGGCAACAGGCGAATATAAAAGAATTTGGGGCTTTCTGGGGGGGTGAAGTGGCGGCAGCTAAACTGGCCAGCTATCTGAAACCTGCAAGAGTCACGATTTACACTGATCAACCGCCAGGAAAATTAGTATTTAAAAACAGATTGCGTAAAGCGGATCACGGAAATGTTGAGGTTTTGACACCTTTTTGGAATTTCGACTATGGGTTGGCAGACGAGGGTATCGTTCCGCCACTTTTAATATACGCGGATCTGATGGCTACTGGTGATAATAGGAATATAGAAATGGCAGGAATTATTTATGAACAATATCTCGCTCGACTTGTCCGGGAAAATTAGTGAACTATTCGTAGAAATTTTGATAGAAATAGAACGGGTCGCAAAAACACGGAATTTACCATTTGTTGTTATAGGAGCTACTTCGCGAGATATTATTCTTCAGTTAGCGCATGATATCGAAACAGCAAGAGCAACTGTCGATATTGATATCGGTGTGATGGTCGCTGGATGGGATCAATTTACAGAGTTGAAGGAAGAACTATTCGAATCTGCCAAGTTTAAACCATCCAAACACACGCAACGATTGGAATATGACGATAATTTTCCGGTAGACATCATACCATTTGGCGCGATTTCAGATAGTGACAACTCTATCTCATGGCCTCCGGACGGCGCCATTAAAATTAATATAACCGGATTCCAGGAATGTTATCAACATTCAATATCAGTTAAAATAAATTCAAGTCCGGAACTTGTGGTAATGGTTGCAAGTTTAGAGGGACTGGCGATCCTGAAGCTCATCTCATGGGATGATAATATTGAAAGGCGCATTAAAGACGCAGCAGATATCTTTTTAATTATGGGTAAATATCTAGATGCCGGAAACACGGATCGCTTGTTTGAGGAAGGCTTAGATTTGGTTGAAGATAATGGTTACGACTACGAAATTTCTTCGGCGCGTTTTTTGGGCAGAAATATAGCAAGAATCTCAACAAAAGCCACAAAAACAAAATTGATTGAAATTTTAGGCCGGGAAGCAAAGGCCAGACAAGGTCACAGGATCGCAATGGATGTTTTAATCAGCAAGTCAGTACCAAGGCTTTCCTATGATCAAATAACTCAATATTTCAGTTCTTTGTTAAAGGGCATTGTTGAGTGGACCGGCTGAACGATTACGCTACTATAGATTTTTCTCGATAAGTTATAGGAAATTATCGGGCTAATATGTCCACCCCATAATCCCCATCCCAAACACATTCATCAAAACAGCAATGGCATACAAACTGCCGACGGCTATGATTTTAGCGCGATGGGAGTTCAGGCTGAGAACAATGATGATGGCCACATAGAAGTGAAAGTAGCCGAATAAAAAAATCAGCCAAACGCCCCAGAATGTTCTCTCCCACCAGGGATATTCCCAGATCAGCAGTCCGCCAATATTTAACAGGCATTCCACGAAAACACAAAAGGCTGCATAACCGATGGCCCAGAACCAGCGGTTGGGCAACCCCATGATGATCTCATCTTTATCATCCGACAACGTATTATAGAAAATGATTCCTGATAGAGCGAACATAAACATGATCTCAATGTTCCAGCCGACCATGGTTCGCAAGGCGGTCGGTCCGGGAGTCGTCCAGAAAGCCGAATGCTGGGTAAAATGAAACACCCAGCCGTTCCAGGTCTCGTTGATAAAATCCATGCCGAACAGCGTCAGGCCGGCATAGATTGCATCCCAGTTGCCCGATCTTTTAGCCTTCTGAATCTCGACCGTGTAAATGTAAAATACAATCGCCAGCAGGGGAATCACGTACCATTTAAGCGTAGTCAGATCTCTGAGCCCTTCCAGAGCCATCTGTGATGCAGGGGTTGGCATAAGTGTCCTCCCGAGGAGTTAGTTTATGGAATTTATTGGGTTGATTGCCCCGGTTAAATTCGTTTCACTTGTTTTCTACGAAAAATTTAACTGGGTAAAAGTTGATTGGGTTGATTAAGTTGATTCGTCCGGTATCCCTAGTGCGTACTGATTCGTGAGATTACCTCCGCAATCCACATTGCGAAATCCGAGAAATCCATCCTAAGTCTTTTTTCCGACTTCCCCATTCCGAATTCAATAGATCTGTCATCTGTTATCTTTCCCCTGCCTGCCCTCCGTAGCCTGGAAGGCGAAGGGGGGACATCTGAAGCCCAAAACCTGAAATCTTCTCAGTAATCTGTACTCCGCCGTCTGTCGTCTGTCCTCTGACCTCTGTATTCTGTCATCAGTTATCTGTCATCTGTCCTCTGCCATCACTCATCAGACTTAAACAGGCTCAAAAACTTAATGATCTTTAGCGTTCCCCCCTCTTTATCCACATCCTTAACCAGAGCAACGGCCGGGTTACGAAATCCGGTCACCACCTCTTTCCACACTTTTGAGTCAACTGACAGGGATATATCCGGGTTGCTTTCGACTTCAAGATGCTCCGGCGGTTGCGATTGTGAGCAGGCAATAAATATAAAGAAACCGATAACACAGCCTGGTAAATGCGACCGGAATAGGTATTTTTTTATGATCTATTTCCTGATGGATTTCTATCTTTGCTCTATTAGATTCCTTTTAACCGGAGTTTCAAATTATCTATCCCCTGGCAAAGGCCTCAATCCAGATAGTCTTCGCGATTTAGTACTCCGCGAACACGGTTACCCATCAAAAAATTTCTCGCATTTTCCAGGGCACTTCGAGTTGCATATGACATGGAATGCGGTACATGATCTGCGATGTGAGGAGATCCGATAATGTTTGGTAATTCAAAAAAAGGATAGTCCAGTTTGAAGGCTTTTTTGCCAGCAGGTTCTGACCACCAGGTGTCAATTCCGGCGCAAAAATCCGGGTGCGCCTTCAGGTGCTCATACAGCGATCGCTGATTGATAACATCGCCCCGGCCAACATTGATCAAAATGGCATTTTGCTTCATCCGCCCCAATTCTTGTTCTGCGATCATATCTCTGGTTTCACGGGTCAGAGGCGCAGTAACCACCACGACATCGGAATCTTCCAAAACCCTCTGTAAATCGTCAACTGTCCCGATAAACTCAACCGGCATATCGGTTTTACCGCTGCGGTTGATACCGTAAACTCGCATGCCCATGGCCTGCATGGTTCTGGCAATTTCTTTGCCGTTGCCGCCCAACCCGATAATCCCGCAGACGCCACCTCTAATCTCTTGATTAAAACCGGATCGGTCGAATTGGCCTTCCTGCAACATTTTATTTTTGGAGATAAGTTTTTTTGCCAGGGCAAGGGTCAGCGCCAATACATGCTCGGCAATGGGCCTGGCAAAAGCGCCGGCATTGCTGGCCAAAATAATTTCAGGCGGGATAAGCGCAAACGGAATATTGTCAGCCCCGGCGTAGATTAATTGAATGAAACGCGCATGTTGAAGCAAAGCTATTTCTGCAGGATCGATCTCCTTTGGAGAAAAACTTAAGGCAACAATCATATCTGCTGCGTTGAGCAGTTTAATTCGATCTCGTTTTGGTTCATCTTTGAGGTAGTGGACGTGAGCCAGGTTTTCTAAGATCTCCCGATAAATCTCCCGCTCGTTTGCATCGGGTTCGTAAGTTACTACTATTTTTTTGTTCATATTAAACTCGGCAAAGCCTTTTAACAATATCCGTAAACACCCGGGTTCCCCTGACCATGTTTTCTTCCGAAATTCTTTCATCAATACCGTGAACCCGGTTGAGTTCTTCCATGTTGATCAGCATCGGGCATACCCCATAGCAGGGGATTCCGTTGCTCCGGAAAAACCGGGAGTCCGAGGCGCCAAATAAAAGTGAGGCCACTGTCAGGGCATCCGGAAAATGTTCAAGATAAACCTTGTTTATAATCGAGAAAGCTTCCGTATCCATCGCGGACTCACTGGCCCGGGATTTTTTTATTGCTTCGACTTTAATGTTCTCATCCGCCAGCAGACCTATAATATTTTCAATGATTTCATCCGGCTCCGATCCGGGCAGCAATCGAATATCGAACTCCGCTTCTGCTTCGCTGGGTATTACATTGGTCTTATTCCCGGAATTCAGCCGATTTAAACTAATCGTATTTCTAAACATGGCAGACACCACAGGAACTTCAATCATGCCGCTTTGAGTCATATTATCGATGAGGGTCTCCGCCTTTCCATCCTCTAAGAAAGGCTTCAAAAATTCCCACTCGGTTCCCAGCTGTTTGAAATACTCGGCAATCAGCGGAGTCACGATAACCAGATTTTCTTGTGCCAGAACCCGGTTTAAGCCCTGGACCATCTTTTCCAGGGCATTGTCACCATGAGGCTTGCTGCCATGTCCGGAAGGACCGGAGCGCGTAACCTTAAGCTGGCAGACTCCTTTTTCGGCTGTTGAAATCATGAATAACGGACGGTTGGCCAGAACATCAGTTAGGCCAAAACCCCCTTCGTTAATTACCAGGTCGGCCTGAAATTCTTCCGGATAAGTGTCCAACAGGTACTGCGCACCCTGGGCACCGCCGGTTTCCTCATCGGCCACTGCCAGAAACATAACATCGCGGCAGGGAGTAGACCCCCGCCGTTTTATCTTCAGCAAAGCAAGCAGTTCCAGGATGCCCAGGCTTTTCATATCCAGCGCACCCCGGCCATAAATAAAACCTTCTTTAACCGCACCGCTGAAAGGATCAACGCTCCACTCATCGGCTCGGGCCGGAACGACATCAATGTGGTTGAGCAGAATAATGGCTCCTTATTCACCGGTTCCCGGCAGAACGGCCTTGATTGAGCTGCGTCCGGGAGAAGCTTCGTATATTTTATATTCTACGCCTTCTTTTTCCAGAATGCCCGCCAAAAATTCTACACCTTTATTTTCATTGCCGGGCGGATTGGTGGTGTCGATCTCTAAATATTGCGACAGCAATTCAACAGCTTCGTGCTTCATGTTTATTCCTCAACTTAATATGGATAAAGTTCAAACTACCTTTAGAAAAGAAATAGATGATTGGATTCTATTTTTATATTTGATTATAGACATGATTTACAGGATCATCTGGAAATCATGCAAAAATCCTGTTAATCCAGTAGATCCGGTCTAAATTAATGACATTAAGAAGAATCCATTCCCTAATGAAAAATAGATACATAGATGAAAAACTTAGGATTTCAATAGATCTGCATTGATCAAAATCTCTCTAATTTCCGATTTTTCCTTCTCGGAGCTGGGCAGCAGCGGTGGTCGGGGATCACCGCCGAAATATCCGAGCATATCCATGGCCGCCTTCAAGCCGGGGACACCGTATGTTGCCGTCACAGCCTGATTGACCGGAATCATTTTTAGCTGCAGTTGCCGGGCTGCTTCATAATTCCCCTGCCTGGCATACTCATAGATTTTGACACAATTATCCGGTGCGACATTTGCAAGAGCCAGCACGCCACCGGCACAGCCCAGGGTGAGACCACCGAACAACGCTCCGGCTGTACCGACCAGCAGATTAAATTCAGCATCCACATTATTGGCAAATTCACCCAGCTGAATCACATTGCCGGTGCTGTCCTTAATGCCGACGATGTTGGGATGACTGGATAACTGGGCGACCAATCTGAAGGTCATGTTAACATGGGTAAACTTGGGAACATTATATAACAGAATCGGAATCGGAGAGTTATCTGCAACGGCGATAAAATATGCAACCAATGCCGCTTCATTCATTCTGCCACCGTAATAATGCGGGGTAACCACCAAAGCCGCATGGGCACCTCGGTCGGCGCAGTCGCGGGTCAACTCGATGGTTTCTTGGGTCGATTCACAACCGGTACCGGCAATGACCAGCATATGGTCCGGCGTCAGCTCAACGGACTTTTCAACGAGCATTCTTTTTTCATCTGTGGATAAGTAAACATATTCCCCGTTTGAGCCCATCACAACCAGCCCTCTAAGTCCGGTTTTACTCCACTTTTCAATGTTGGATGCCAGTTTATCGTAGGCGACATTTGCATTGATAAACGGCGTGGGGATGGGCGGGAAAATACCGTGAAGGTTAATTTCAGACATCATTTTCTTCCTTTTTTATGGAGATTCTTGTCATAGTAAAACCAGACCATCACACGACGTTGCCGAGGGCAGTTGAGTCGCGGGTGGTGTATGTTAAAGGAATCTTTCTTTTTAACCACTTCCGCGAATTCTATATACCAGTTTCCTGCGATTTGGCAACAGGTGATATCAACCCTGAGGAAGTGATTTGTTGCAAGTTGTCTTTGAAACGCTAATTGAAGCGAGCTATTGCCGACTGCGTGGAATTGAGAAACCAGTTGCAATGATAACAGCAGTAATATCGGATGGATAGATTACATGACACGATCAAGAAATAGTGTGTTCTGGCCATCAGGTTGTTCAGGGGGACGAAGTAAGAAGGACAGATTATAAAATACTAAAAAACCGTATGCCAGCCAAAATCTTGACTCAGACATATTTAAATTAGTTTTTCTCCAGCATGAAACATAAATACATGATTTCACGAGTTCGGAGTCTGTTATAGATTTTTGATCCCTTTAGACCGGCATACTCTTTTATTGGATTGGCCATTAGTCTTGGTGTGGATTTCCGAATATGAGCCAATTTGCGGTCATGATCTAACGATAGCGCCTTGACAACGTTGGCCGTAATATCCACTTCCGTTATTAGATGCATCCCAGAGTGACGCATACGATCTTGAAGTATGCCAAGTTCATCAGCACGACGCAGGTCAGCGCAAATGAAATGCCCCCCTTTTTTTAGAACTCGCTTTACTTGCTCGACAAAAGCTTCAAATGATCGATAACAATGAGAAGACTCAACATTAATCACAACATCAAAACTATTATCGACAAAGGGTAACGACTCTGCATCACCAGGAATAAAAATTAAACCCGAACTAGAAAAATTCAGGTTGCATAAAGCAACTGCTCTTAACGAAAAATCAACACCCTTAATAGAATGAGGGTTTAAATTACGCTTTATGTATTCGCAGCCACCCCCTCGGCCGCTGCCAACTTCAAGGACCTGCAACCCTGTCAAACTCGGTACCATACCTAAAAGAGTAGCCACATAATGATAAAGCTGGATTGAGTAGCGATTTGGCTCATCTTCCGGAAGCAATGGCAACTCAGCTTGATTTGCATCAAGTGGTGCGTAGCCGTAGTTCATAAAAGACCAATCCGTTTTAGGATAATAATCGACCTGAAACTCGTACCAGCGCTTCCACAAAAACTTCTTAAGCGTGGGATTGAGATGGCAAAGGGCTCTAAATAGTTCAGCAATCATATAAAATATTTATGATCAAATTCGTTGAATTAAATGGATTAAAAGTAATTAGAACTTTTTAAAGGCATTGTACAAGCCTTTAACAATTTGAGTCATTGAATTAAAATTAAGCGTATCGATGGTATCAGTTTCTCTATGATAGTTTTTATTTCTAAAAAATGCCGTATCTGTAATCATAACTGCTTTGAATCCATAGTGCCAGAATGCAAAGTGGTCTGACCGGTTTATACCTGCTACATATTCAGGTGCGACCAAAGACCTCACACCAATACCGGCATTTTTCTTGATTGCCCGCGCAAGAGCCGCAACGTTTCGGATGGACCTTAAATTGCCGACGACTCCTAAAAAATCGGCTGCGGTTGGGTAAAATAGCCGCATTCCAGGAAATGGATATTGCTGAGAATCATCTTTGGAGAAATACCCTATGCTTTCTAAACAGATCATAACCTCTACAGGAACCTTTAATTTTTTGAGACTTTTTGCATAGACCATGCTTCCCATATTTTGAGTCCCGCAGCATGGCGACTCTTCGTTTACAAACGCAGCAAAGACCAATGTTTTCTCATTTTGAATCTCTTTGCTTAATCTAGCAATCTCTAGCATTACGGCTACAGAGGATGCATTATCGTCTGCACCCGGTGATCCCGGAACGGTATCATAATGTGCTCCGAGTATGACAACGTCCCTTTTTTTTCCCTGTTTCTCCACTATTAGGTTTGAAACTGTTTTACCATAACAAGAGAATGTCTGGTGTTTAGTGGCTAACTGAGTTATCCTAAAAACAGAATCAATATATTCCGCCGCTTTATCCAGAGATTTGTTCTTCCAGATGTGCCGCTCACCGATTATTACTGAAAGATGGTGAACGTGTCGACGAAGATTTTCCGCGACCATTTGCCTGTCAAACATAAAGGCCTCTTTTTTCGTAGAAAAAGGGAAAGTGAATCCTCGATTCAAGAGAAGAATTTCATCCTACACGACTGCTCAATCTTATAAAAAATCTGTTCAATCGCCCGACAAAAAGAGACGAATTCACATCCTATAACTGTCTTTTGATAATCAAAGGTGTTTTTTGAGAAGATGGATCGATATAAAGATTTGTAACCTTTTTGCTTTTTATAGTTATGTTATTCCCCAGTATTTTACGGGATGATGCTTCAATTTGGTTATTCAAATCTAATTCATCAGCGCCTTTTTTAGCCACATAGCAAATAGTAAATTCTTGCGGTGAAGTTTGTTTATATTGAAAACGGTGAATCCCTTCTATGCTCGAGTGCACATCCATAAGAAAAATGACTGGATAAGATGAACCGTCAGAGGTATAAATAAAATCTGAAATGCGGCCTTCTATCTTTTTTATAGCCTGGGCACCCAAGTGGGAATGACAATACGGAACACTTGCCTCGAAAAGGGTATCTTCTATACCGGTGTATCGAATAAAGGGGGTTCCGTACTTGCGGAGATTGGTAATAATCGGCTTAAAGGTCATTTCTTCTCCTATAGACACCGACTCTCCCTTCTCCAGAACAACGGCGAAGTTATTTACGTGCATCCCCTGGTGATAGGGACACTCCACAGCAATCATGCCGGCTTCCTCGGTGTTATAAATGTTAAATATGTCGCCTTCAGGGAAAATAGCCTTGATCTTTCTAATCAAAGCAGGGCTTTGGGTCTCTCCCCCTGTGGCAAACATCATTTTTCGAGGACATTCACCACCTGCCTCCAGAAGGTAGTCGCAAAGACGCTCCAAAACACTTGGGTAGGTAACAACCAGATCAGGCTGCCCCTCCAATATTTTGCGGGCCACTTCCGCCACATTATCTTCTGGATGGACCGAATGGTTTTTGTTGTATATAGAAAGATGCCATGAATAAGGAAAATTTATACTAGTTGTGGGATCAGTATTGAACAAGGCAAAAAAAACACGTCTTGTATCACTTAATCCCCACATATCAAGATAGATAAGAAACTGGGCAGCATTAAAAAGAAGCCCGTCAAGCGATTTATAAAACTGAAGCGGCTGTCCCGAAGATCCCGAGGTGAATCTTGACACAAGTGGATACAAAAAGGATCCCCGTGGCTTTAAATCAGAAGGATCCGCCATTTTTAACATCTCTCTACTCACCAAGGGAATTTTATCCATATCTTTTAAGCTTCTAATATCGGCGGGCTTAAGGCCTTCCCTGAGGTAGAGCTTAGTGTAAAAGGGAACTCTTTCAAAGGCAAACTGGAAAAGGTGCCGAAAAATTCGGTCCCTCTCCCGGCGACGAAACTCTTCGTCACTAGTTTGCCAACGGTACAAATATCGGTATCGGCGGCTTATCTGTCCGCTCCCAAAAAACAACATATACGCTGTATATAAGGCTTTTTTGGCACCTCTTATCCGATTCATATTTATAGCCTAATCATACGCGATCTAATCGTCGAGTTTGTCGGCCCTCGGAAATGAACAGGATCAAAACATTGATCAATTATTTGCCCAGATCCCATAAATTTTTGTTAGCAGTGCTTTTTAACATTGCGCTAGTCTTGCCAGTTAATCCAAGTACTATAGTCAATGGTTTTCCAAATTAATCGTTGGTCCTGATCGAGAACCCGCATGAACTATCTATTATAGTCGGCACAATAGAAAGGTTAGCCTGGAACGGCTTAGTACTGGGAGTATTCAAACAGCATATGGATATCGCAAGATCTTTTCGAGGTGATAACCTTTGGCGTGGTTTTGAAACCACTTCAAGCATTGACCACCTGGGATATGTGACAAACTTTGGTCTTCAACTCATGCCGGCGAACGCCGTATGACAGTTGAATCATGCAGGCCGGGCATGAGGTCACCAGCAAATCGGCGTCGGTTTTTTTGAGATTTTCCATTTTACGATCGAGCACTTTCTGGGACAGGTCATAATGGGAGAGGGCATAGGAACCGGCTCCCCCGCAGCACCAATCCGCCTCGAGCATTTCCCGGTATTCAAGCCCCTCAATATTTTTGAGTATTTCTCTGGGCTCTTTTGTAAGCCCCTGGCCGCGTGAGGCGTGACAGGGATCATGGTAGGTGGCCACAAGCGGATTTTCAGCGGAGACGGAAACGGGCTCATTGGGCACGATCAGCTCCACCATGTCTTTAAAGCGGGCTGCAACCTTCCCCGCCTGCTGATGGCGACCGTCATCGATAAAAATTTCCGGATATTTCTTTAGAAATGAAGCACAGCTGGAACAATCGGTAACGATGACATCAAAGTCATCAGATGCCAGGATATCCAGATTTTTACCGGCCAGTTTTTTAGCTGCATCTTTATCTCCATAGGAATGGGCTGGCAAACCGCAGCAGCAGTTATTGAGAAGGGTAACCGATTTGGCCAATTTTTTCAAAAGCTGCAAAGTTGCTTCACCGGCGTCCTGCTGGATGACATCCACACCACAGCCCACAAAATAGCCGACGCGCAGGGTCTCGCCGCTGCCCTCGTAAACGCCGGGTTTGAATCTATCGCGAAACGGCAGGGGCGGAAGTTTTTCAATGATCTCTTCGGCCCGGGAAAAATCGCGTCCGAATATTCGCAGCAGCCCTAACGCGCGGGCCATACTGGAAATTCCCGTGTTTTTGCCCAGTGCAACCGCGCGGGCCGCCAGGTGCAGCCGACGCGGATAAGGCAGTAGATAGTCAAACAGCATCTGGTGGATGGGCTTTCTATCAACCTTTTCAAGGTATTCTGTTCGCGCCTTAACCACAAGGTCGGATGTGGGGACCGCTGGAAAGCAGTTGGCAGTGCAGGCCCCACAACCCAAACAATCATAAAGAGGCTCCTCGAGTTCTTTGTCCCAGTCCAGGCGCCCTTCAATGATGGCACGCAAAAGCGCCAATCGCCCGCGTGCGACACCGGATTCGTGACCGGTGGATCGAAATATCGGACAGGCAACCTGACAGAAACCGCATTTATTGCACTGAGAAATCTCGTCGTAGTATTCAGAAATATCCATATCGTTCCTTTTGTAGCAAATTTCTTAAACTTTCAACTTTGAGCCTTCGGCTTTCTGCTGCTTGCGCTATGCTCCATGCCCTATGCGCTCTGCGCTTAGACTTTTCCGGGCAAACGTCCGGGCGCAAAGATGCTATCCGGATCGAGCTCAGCCTTAATCCGGTGCATGATATTCCACGCGGCATTCGGCAGCCCAAACACATCGTTGTGTTTTTTAAATTCATCCGGGGCCTTTTCCAGTAAAACGTGACCATCATGGTTGCCGGCGAGATTGCTTATCCGGGACCATTGTTCATCGCTCAGCTCATCGATCCCGGCCAGAATACGGCCGCAGCCGAAGTCCAAAAATACCTTGGCAACCGACAACCCTTCATTGAGCGCTTTATTAAAACCTGCAACCCGGTTCAGCAGGAAATCTCCTCGCAGGATGAAGGATGACTGTGAAAGTGTGTTGTACACCTCACCGAATTTACCCTGGTGGACCGGATAGTCAGCTTGTTCGACCACTTTCAATTGCCCATCCTGCAGCATGGCACTGCACTTTTCGATTTGATAATCAACTGTCTGGGAAAACCCCTCAAAACCAATGATAAGATGCCAGCTTCTCTGGTCGGCCTCGGCTGCTGCCTGATTATCCGGAACGCAGCACACAAAAACCGGCTGGCAGTTGGACTTTAGGACTTCAAGGGCAGTCGCCGCACACGCGTCCAGCGAACCTTCGGCGGCAATCGCGGCACAGCGCTCCGGCATCGTCGACACCCGCAAGGTGGCTTCCGTGATAAAGCCCAGTGTTCCGGCCGAACCGGTTAACAGACGGGTTACGTCGTAGCCGGCCACATTTTTAACGACCCGGCCGCCGGCGGTAATCAACAGGCCAAGGCTGTTAACGAATCGAAGACCCAGCAAAAGATCCCGCGGGGCGCCATATAGCAGGCGCTCCGGACCACAGGCGGCCAGCGCCACCATTCTTCCAATGGTGGAGTCATCTTTGAAAAAGGGCGGTCGAACCGGCAACCACTGGTTATGCGCCTGCAAGTGCTCCTGCAGGGCTTTAAAAGACAAACCGCAACCAACGGTGATTACCTGATTGGGCGGGTCATACTCAATGACCTCCGCCATGGATGAACTGTCCAGACAAATAGCGTGGGGATCAGGCAGATTGCCGAATTGGCTGTACGTTCCGTTTCCTGATGGAATGACTCCCTGTTTCTGAGCTATCGCGGTATTAATTTTTTTCATGATTCCGGCAGCTGATGCGCCATTGCCTGCAACGCGAAGGGTTTCTTGCGCTTCATCACCTTCCAGCGGATCTGGAAGGACTTTGCCGGGGTTAAGAACATTATCGGGGTCAAATGCCCGTTTTAGCCCGCGCTGCAGATTGAAATCGTCTTCCGAGAATACCATGCGCATGGCCTCTTTTTTCTCCACTCCGATGCCGTGTTCGCCCGATATGGTTCCACCCAGATCAACACAGGCTTGCATGATTTCCCAGCCGGCTTTTTCGACCCGATGCAATTGATCTTTGTCCCTGGAATCAAAAAGCAGCAGCGGATGCAAATTACCGTCACCGGCATGAAAGACATTGCCATGCTCACAGCCGTATTTCTTTGTAATCTCTGCCACTTTCGCCAGAGCTTGCGGCAATTTTGTGCGGGGTACGGTGGCGTCATTGACCAGATAATTCGGTGCCAGGCGCGCCACGGCACCGAATGCGCCGCGTCTACCCTGCCAAAGCCGGTTGCGTTCCGCATCGTCTTTTGCTTCCTGAATATTACGGCAATTCGTTTGCATACAGATTTCCTGGATGCGCTGCGCCTGATCTTTAAGGCCTGCAATCGGTCCTTCCACTTCGATGATCAGAACGGCGGCGGCATCACGTGGATACCCGCAGGCATAGCTGTCCTCAACCGCTTTAATGATTGTGGCATCCATCATTTCCAGCGTGTTGGGCAGGATACCGGCGGACATGATGCCGGATACGGATTTTGCCGCATCGGCAATCGTATCGTAGATGGCCAGCATGGTAATGACTTTTTCTGTTTGGGGTAGAATGCGTACGGTCACTTCGGTGACAATGCCCAGCGTGCCTTCGCTGCCGACCATGGCCCCGCGCAAATCCAGGCCTGGTGGATCGAGGGCGGCACCGCCGGTACGCACAATTTCGCCGTCCGGCAGAATCATTTCCATTCCCAGGATATGGTTGGAGGTCACGCCGTATTTTAAACAACGGGGACCCCCCGAATTTTCACCAAGATTCCCGCCGATGGTGGAAACTTTCTGGCTGGCGGGATCCGGCGCATAAAAATACCCCAGGGCCCCGGTGGCATCCTGCAGTTCGAGATTCGTCACCCCGGGCTGTACCACCGCATAGCGGCTCTCGGGATAAATTCCCAGAATACGGTTTAAACGTGAAAGACAGATAATCAATCCCTGATCGGCGACAATTGTACCGCCCGAAAGGTTGGTTCCAAACCCGCGCGGAACAAACGATATACCTTCCCGGCGTGCCGCCCGCACCGCCCGGGCCACCTCATTGCCGTCTGCCGGAAAAACGACCACCCCGGGATTGCCCTTGGCCAATGAGGCATCATAGGAATATAATTCCGAAATGGTTCGAGAAGCCGAAACATTCTGCCGGCCGACAATGCCTTCCATTTCACGCTTAAAATTATCCGATATCATTTTATATCACCTTTTTATTGGCTGTTTGTGCCATTATGATAATATTAAGCTATTACCACCGCCACGATAATTTTAAATTATAAAAATCTTAGGTTGAGCGATTTCCGAGGTTTATCCGCATTCATAAATTCGAAACGTTCAATTCTGGAGAGAATTAATGCCGACATAAGGCCAATTATTCGTTGGCATTCGAAATTTTTCCTTAAGGCTTATGGTTTTACCCACCGAGCCGCCAAAAATGCTCCCGTACTCAAAATATTTTTTTGCCCTTCTTTTTCAATTTCAGGTGCAATGTCAGGATCATCTTCCTTTAGAAAATGAATGGCTGTTTTTATCACGCCATCTACCGGGGCCAACCTACGCATCTCGTCCGGTGACCTGAAAATCATTTTTTTAAACAGGTGATGACCCTTTTCAGCTTTTTGTTTTCTGCGGGTAGCCCAGGTACTCAAACTGATTAAAGTTGTCACCACGATGGTTCCGCCCTTTTTGGTCACGCGGAACAACTCCCTGACGGCACCACGCGCATCCTCCACGAACTCTAGGGCAGTCATTGAAACAGTTTTTTCAAAAACGCTATCTGCAAATGGCAGTGATATCATATTGCCGGCAATTGGATCAAAGGGATATCCTTTGGCCTTCTGCCCGGTACGCATCAGCATCGGCCGCGAAATTTCCAGACCGACAATGCGGGGACCAAAAGATAGGATATCGATCGTGAAAACCCCGGTTCCGCAGCCAACATCCAGGATCGTTTCACCCTGACAGGGCTGCAGTAGATCCAAAAGCAACTCACTTTCGTAACGCTTTACGAGTGCCCCGACAGGTGTTTGAAACCACTCATCATACCTATCAGGCCACTCGTCGAATAGTCTGTTTTGGGTATCTCGCCGATCCTGCATCAGGATTGTACTTGTCTCTATTCCATTACCACCAGAACGGCATCTGCTTCCACGGTATCGCCCTGCTTACAATTCACCTCTTTAACCGTACCGGCATCGTCCGACACTATGGGCATTTCCATTTTCATGGCCTCGATGATAACAACTTCCTCACCCTCCTCAACCTTGTCACCCGGATTCACTAGTACATCAATAACCTTACCTCCCATAGGGGCTTTGACTTCACTCACGATACTTACCTCCTTACGTTTAATTAATTTTAGTTGCGGTTTTTCGCGATAAACTTATCTTTTTTGCGGCTATTTCACCGCATTTCGTTTTGTCTGGATGGTGGCTTTTTTATCTCTGCGGTCATCCACCTTCAGGTCGATTGAAATTCTCTGGGCTCCCGCATCAAGATGGGCCTGATGTACTTTCTTAACGAGGGCGAACAATGCATCCAAATCCGGCACCTCGATGCAGGTTGACATCCCGCCGATCTCAAAATGATAACCGGACGCTTTGATTACCTCCATCCCCTTTTTAACATACTTACTTAGGCTGGTGCTGTCACCGATGGGGAATACCGATAGCTGCGCGAGAATCATGTTTTCTCTCCAAACCTCATCCCCACCTTCAAATCCGTCTCCCTGGCAAATTCACCGGGGGTGATTTTGGCCCCCTTCTCACCCTTCATCTTGCCAACCTTTAAAGCCCCGCCATTAAGAGCCACAACCACCTCACCCTCACTAATGCTGATTACCTGCCCCGGCGCAATTTCTGGCGCGGCCGCAAGCAGCTCCGCTTTGTAAAATTTAACCTTCCGGCCGCCGAGCGTCGAGAATGCTCCCGGCTGCGGGTCGCAGCCCCGTATCAGGTTGTAAACATCCGGAGCCGGTTTCGACCAATCAATCCCGGCATACTTTTCATTGCAGGGCGGCTCATAGGTCGCCAGGGAATCATCCTGCTGGATTTTGGGCGCCTTGCCGGTTTTAATGAGTTCAACGGCTTCAACAATCGCATCAATGCCCATGGGAAAAAGACTGTTGAAGTAAAGGGACCCGGTCGTATCATGGGGAGCAATATCTACTTCTTTCTGCAACAGTATGGCGCCGGTATCAATGCCTTTATCGGCCCAGAGGATGGTCAGTCCGGTGCGGGTATCGCCCTGGATAACCGCCCAGTTGATACCGCTGGATCCGCGGTGCCTGGGCAGCAGGGAAGGGTGATAGCAAATGGTGCCGATTAGCGGAATGTCCAGCAGACTCGCAGGGAGGATATCGGTTACAAAGGCTAGCACAACCAGGTCCGGTTTCAGGTCGAGGTATGCTTGGTGAACCACGGCATCCCGCATGTGGTCCGGCTGGAAGAGGGCGATGGATGAGCTTTCAGCCAAAGCCTTCATCGCTTCACCGCTCTTATCCTTGGGGCAAAAAACCCCGACGATGTCTTCGCCCTTTTGAATCAGAGCGTCCAATGTTTTCTCTCCGAAAGGACCCTGGCCGACCAGGATAATTCGCATCACTCACCCCCGGCAAAATTAAGGAGGCATAATGGTTATCGCATCCTTATGCCCCCTGTCTGATTGTTGTTAAATCGCTGAATTGTTCTTCGATAAAATTAAAGAAAACTTAGAGTTTTCAGTTGTTTAAATTCTACTGTTGTTTCCATGACCAGCTGAAATGAATCACAAATAGAAAAACATAAAAAATGCGCAGCATTAAATAAATAATCCGCCTGATGTTCGATCCAACGACTCTCTTCAGTTTTCAAACAACATTTTATAAACCTGGAATTGCTGTTTTGCAGGGCGGATTATTTAGGCTTTGGCATCGGCAGCCTTGATCTCTTCCATAGTCCGCAGGATCTGCAGAGCATTTTCATAAACTGGGGTGTCCACCATTTTTCCTTTATAAGAAACGGCAGCGGAACCCTTGGCGATCCCCTCTTCTTCAAATACCTTTTTGACTCCCTCCGCCCACTCAACATCTTCGGCCGAAGGCGTATAAATTTCATGGGAGGGCTCGATCTGGCTGGGATGGATCAGCATCCGGCCCTCATAGCCCATCTGCCGGCCTTCCCGGGTACTCTTTTTAAATGCCTCCGCGTCACTGAGGTTCACAAAGGGACAATCAATGGCAATGCAGCCTGCCGCTCTGGCGGCAACCGCCGTGTGGTAGCGGGCATACAGCTGCTCTTGTCCTTCAGAAGTGAGGGTAACGCGCATATCCTTGGTGAAGTCCACAGCCCCGAAAATAAGGGAGTTGACGCGCGGGCTGGCACAGGCGGCCGGATAGGCATTCATCACCCCTTTGGCTGTTTCAATAAGCAACTGGATTCCAACACTACCGACTTCCATACCTCTTCTCTGCTCCAGCTCTTCAAGTTTCCAGTCCAGGCGTTTCACATTTTCAGCATCGCCGCATTTGGCTAAACATACCCCGTCGAGGCCCGGATGGACAATCGCTTCCAGGTCATCGTTGGTCATTTGAGTTTCCCAGTTGTTGACCCGCACAAAAAGGGTGGGTGAAAGCTGTTTTTCTCTGCCGGATTTAAAATATTCCTGAATCATTTCACGGCCCCTCTGCTTTTCGGCCGGCGGCACCGAATCCTCCAGATCCAGGGTCAGGATGTCGCACGCAATCTCAGGGGCTTTGGCGACCATCTTTTCATTATTGCTGGGTGTGTAAAATACCGATCTCATAACAGGCATGATTCAATCCTCCTTATTCTTGTTGGAAAGTTGGAATGTTGGAACAATGGAAAAATGGGTTCTGGGATAATGGGCGAATAATACATTGTCAAAATTCGATAGCATCCTTGCAAATAAATCAATATTCCACCATTCCATTAGTCCATATCTCCAATCAAAGACGCTAAATTTATAATTATTCTATTTTTTCAAATAACCGTATAAATATGACTATCACAGATTGAGAAGTTCTTTAATTTTTGGCGCTATTTCCTCGGGACTTTCAACCACATGGGCTTTGGCTTCGGTCAGGGCCTTGATCTTGCCCTGGGCGGTCCCTCTTCCGCGTTCTACGATACTGCTGGCATGGGAAAACCGCATGCCTTCCGGTGCCCACGCACCCGCAATAAAAACAACCAATGGCTTGGTGAACTCACCCTTGGCAACCGTTTCAGCGGCTTCCTCTTCCAGGGTTCCGCCGATTTCGCCAAAAATGGCCACCGCCTTGGTCTGTTCATCTTTTTCAAATAATTTAAGGACATCCGACATGGTCAGGCCCAATACAGGCTCGGTTCCAATGTGCATGGCGGTGCTGATACCCAGGCCGGCCACCTTCAGGGCCCAGGGCACCGTGCCGGATTGTCCGCCGCTGCGGGATATGACCCCGATAGGTCCCGGCTCGAAGAGCATTTTGGCCCAATCAACACTGCCGCCCAGCCACCCCATGGCGGCTTTACCGGGGCTGATAATTCCCAGGCTTCCGGGACCCAGTATTTTGGCATCATTTTTCATGGCATAGTTGACCATCGCGATCACATCATGCACCGGGATACGCTCCACCGGCGATACCACAAATTTAATCCCGGCATCAATGGCTTCATATACCGCCGTCTTTAAAGCCGGACCGGGGATAAATGTCACCGTCGCATCCACCATGCCTTCGTTCTTGATGGCTTCTAAAACCGTATCATACACCGGCAGGCCGTGAACCTCCTGGCCACTTCTTCCGGGAGTCACTCCGGCAACCACCTGGGTTCCATAATCTTTCATGAAGGCAGTTCGCAAAGAGCCTTCCCGGCCGGTCATTCCCTGTACAATGACTCTCGTATTCTCATCTAACAGTATTGACATATTTTCCCCCTGCTATTCTGTTCCGTGCTTTTTGCTGTAGTCCGCCAATCCCTCAACGGGAACCTCAATGGTGATAGCCGAATTTCCCCTGAACCAGCATTCGTACTCACAGGCCAGACATTCGGTGCCCTTGCGTGCCAGATCTTCCGGACTTCCTTCAACCGCCGGCTTGCCATCTTTCAGAATTAGAATTCCGCGACTATATGTCTTACAGGCATCAACACAGGCATGGGTTTTACAGCCTTCACATTTTTCTTCGTCAATGATGACCTTTATCGTTCTTTCATTAAATTCCATAAGACTACCCCTTTTTGGATATTAAAATTATTTTTGGGCTTTTTGTGACGCCATGCTTTTTTAGGCTATTCTGCCTTCTTTATACCATTGAAGATTTTCAATTGAAGATTGAATATTTAAGGTCAGCCTACGGCCAATCAATTTAAAAAAAATAAAAAAGACAGAGCGAAGCGACATCCACAAATATTCAATTTTCAGTTTTCAATATTCAATTTCTTTCTTCCCGGTACTCATCGACCAGGGCTCTTACGCGGCCGCCAATGAATTTGGCATCGTACACGTGCTCGCGGTCATAAATTTCTATTCTGGCATCGAGACCCGCCAGACCTTCCTTTAAAATTTCCTGGGATTCTTTTTCCTTATTGCCGCAAAGCAAAAGAACCACAGGGAATCCCGGTCTTTTGGGAAGTTCTTCTCTCAAAGCCTTCACAATGCCATGGGCATGATGCCATTGTTCCTGATTCGCCATCATAAATCCCGACAGGAAATAGCCCTCGATCCCCGGTATGGCCATGATAAGCTTGACAACCCGGTATACTTTGGATGCCGTCGGGTTGCCGCTGGTGTCGGCGTAATCAGCTACTTTTATATCCACTTTGTTGAGGGCATCCATACCCAGCATGGCCGCACCACCGCCGATACCGTGATAGCCGACATAACCGCCTTTGGCCACTTCTGCGGGTTCGGCCATCTGAGCCACATAGCTGGTGCCGCGAAAATCGCTTTCCTCAAAAGACCAGGCGATGAGATCGAATTCGGTGGGCTCTTTGAGAAACTCGCGGCCGATTTTAATCCCCAGTTCAGGATGCCTGAAAAGAGCCTGATCATCAACGGCCATGCGGCAGTCGGCCGCCAGAACCTTACCGTCGCCGGTCAGTACCAGCGGATTGATTTCCAGCGTCCGGCAGTCCATCTTTTGAAATGCCTTAAAAAGCTTGAATAGAACATCGGCAATCTGCCTGAGACTCTTGCCCTTTACACCCATGGAAGAAACCAGGTTGAGGGTGTCATAGGGCATAATTCCCTTAATAACATCCACATTCATAATGGCAATCTTGTCTTCGGGCACGGACTCAATGTCAATGCCCCCCTCGGGACTGAACATCAGCACCGGCCCTCGGACCTCCTGGGCGGAGTTTATAATCACACCGGCATAAAATTCCTGCGCGATATCAAGCTTTTCTTCCACGAGGACCTGTTTGACTTCAAGTCCCTTGACTTCCATTCCCAGGATCGCCTCAGCTGCCGCTTCAGCCTCTTCCGGCGTGTCGGCAAACTTGACCGCACCGGATTTTCCCCGGCCCCCGGCCCACACCTGGGCCTTGATCACAACAGGTCCGGCCAGTTTCTCCGCCGCCTGTTTGGCATCTTCGGGGGTATTTACCACCATCCCTTCAGGGATCGGGATACCGGACTCCTTAAATAATTCCTTCCCCTGGTATTCAAAAAACTTAGCCATCTTGCCTCCATCATCATTGAGTTAATGATTAATTCTAATCCAAGAATTCAACTATGGTAAGACCACCCACCCATAAACCATAAATGTCCATACCTGTCAAGGGATTTATTGGCCCGAATAGTTAGGGGTTGACAACGATATTATGTGATAATATAGTAACTTCACTGATATCGTGACGGTTGCCAGGCGTTTTCATCAGTCGCCGGATTGAACGATTTGTGTCACCGATAATATTAACTTTTAACCCCCAAACTTCTCTAAGGTATGATGGTCAGTCCAAGATTCCAGCCAATTAAACAGGAAAAAATATCCACCAAAATAGCAGGACAGATTAAAACACTCATCAACAACGGTGATTTAAAACCGGGCGATGCCCTGCCGCCCGAAAGAGAACTGGTAAAGGTTTTCAATGTCAGCCGGGCCTCTCTGCGAGAGGCGCTGAACACCCTCGCCGGCATGGGTTTTCTGGAAATGTCCCAGAAGCACAGAACGATTGTTAAATCCCTGGCGGCGGGCAGAATCACCGACCCCCTGCACCACCTGCTAAATGAGGATATTCAAACGGTCTTTGAGCTTATCGAAGTCAGAAAAGCCATTGAGTCCTGGAGCGCCTATCATGCGGCCACAAGGGCAACCGCCGATGATATCGCCCGCCTGGAAAAAAGCGTTGAATCCATGCGAATTAAGATAGAACAGGGCATCAGCGTTGTCGAAGACGATGCCGATTTTCACCTGGCAATCTCCGAGGCCACCCACAATAAAATACAGACCCACTTAATGTTTTCCATCTATGACATTCTCAAAGAATCTCTTGGCAAATACTATGAAAGCATCAAAATGCAGGACGTATACGAACAGCACTGTAAGGTGGTGGATGCCATAAAAAAAAGAGCTTCAGCACTGGCAAGCAGGAGAATGCATGAACACCTCGATTATGTCGAAACCAGTGTCAAAGAACTGGCAGCACCTGACAAAAAACCCCATTAAAAAATTAACATCGAACATCGAACGCTCAACTTTGAACATCGAATAATAATGTCGCTCCGCTCCGAAATCTAATTACTCTGATTTTCAAAAATCCAATGTCTAACCTTGGATGACTATTTCTGCTTCTTATCAGCTGTTTCGATCCTCGTAATGAAAATTTTTATTAATTCTTCTGTTTCCTGTAAAATATCATCTGTTTGCTTCTTCATCTTTTCCTATTCGATGTTCGATGTTAGTTCTTTTTGCGTTTTACACCCCTTTTAAAACCATCTCCGGATTGGCTGCTTTCATGATTTGCATGTATTGCTCGAAGTCGGCGTCGGTTGTGCAGCAAAATATGTAGGCCTTCTCACGCTCCAAACGAAATCGGACAAACCCGTAAGGGATAATGGCCCATTTAGGACCTTCTACCATCCCGATAACCTCGGCATTGACCCGCACCACCCGCCTGAAACTTGTTAATTCGATATCTCCGTGCTCTGTGATCCCGATCTTATATGAGATCGCCAATGAAAAATACCAGGTATAGACCATTACAAAGGCAATCACGATCATTCTTGCCAGGGGCCATCCAAAGCTGAACTCGATTGATCCCATCAGCAACAGACAGATGCCGGTCCAAACCAGCAAAACCAAATAAAAAATTCCCATAAAGATAATGGGGGAATGATAGAAATAGTCTTCTTTAGAAAATCCGGATTCACTCATTTGGACAGACCATCATACCTGTATAGAAAAATGTCTGGCTAAAGGATTATCAGTAGCAGGAATTGCCGGGTTTATCAAACCTAAAATTTAATTAATACACCGATAACCCATAGAAATAGCATCAATTTCTTTGGATAAGACAGTGTCAATCCAAAGTCCTCAATGCAAAAAATCGCTTGACAAAAAAATTCAATTATGTTTAATAGATAGCTGGTCTTACCAGGCGTTTATCCGGTGATGGTTAATATGATATTTCTTTTACTCTCACCCGCAAGGTAGGTCAACACGTAAAACGCGGAAAATTCATTGATTTAATTTTCGGACGTTCACGATTAAGTTCTCCCACCATTTGCCGACGTCCGGCAATAATTGTTTTTCTTGACACCCTAATTAACTCTTTGTTAGAGATAAAGCAAACCATATTGCAGAAAGCTGTTCTACAATATGGAATCTTGTTGTCGTAATATTATTTATCTAAATGCCTGACGACGATCTGAACGCCTGAATTATCGGCATCAGATCTTGTGATAAGCAAGATAGCAGAGGTTCACCACTTGTATCCGGTAAAATACAGTTGCCGGGAAATTCCGATGGAGATGTATCCTTGAATGCCAACAATGTTTGACACCGTTGATAATGTTTTGGGAGACAGGTCCATCTACAATTTTTCACAGGAGGAATGTCTATGAAAAAGGTCAACGCAAAGAAAATTGACAAAAAACCGGAAGTGATAAAAACCACGCGGCGTAAATTCCTGAAAAAGACCGTGGCGGCAGGACTTGGGGCGGCTGTAGCGGCTCCCACGCTTTTTAACATTCGTACTGCCGCAGCCAAAGGGACGACCTGGCGCATCCAAACCTCCTGGCCCGGGGGCATCGGCCTCGAGATTTTTAAATCATGGTGTAACGGTATCCAGGAAAAGAGCGGCGGCGAGCTGATCTTTAAGGGTTTTACCGCCAAGGATGTCGTCGGTGACTTCCAGTTGTTTGATGCCGTTAAAAACGGTGTCCTTGAAGGAATGAACCCGTTTACTATTTACTGGGCCGGCCGTATGCCCGCCTCGGTGTTTTTAACCTCCTACCCCATGGGTCTGCGCAACCCGCATGAATGGGATGTTTTCTATTACGGGCTCGGCGGCATCGAACTCACCCGTGAATTGTTTGCCCAACACGACATGTACTATGTGGGCCCGATCCATCACGGTCCCAACATCATCCACTCCAAGGTGCCCATCCGCTCCATCGAGGACTTCCGCGGCCGAAAGATGCGGGTCCCCGGCGGAATGGTGTCCGAACTTTTCTCGGCCGCCGGCGCCAAGACCACCCTGTTGCCCGGCAGCGAAATCTTCCCGGCCCTGGAAAAAGGCACCATCGATGTGGCTGACTATGTCGGTCCGGCGGTTAACTACGCCCTGGGCTTCCATCAGGTCACCAAGTACATCTCCATGGGTCCGGCCGGCTTCATGTCGATCTACCAGCCCGTCGACTTGATGGACCTCACCGTCGGCATGAAAGTCTGGAATGCGCTGCCCAAACATCTGAAAATCTTTGTGGAGATGGAAGTACACAGCTATTCGGATATGCATCACGCCGCCATCCAGAAAGCCGACCAGGACGCCTGGGTCAAGTTCGAAGAAGCCGGAACGGTGGTCACCCGCCTGGGCGAAGACGATGTCGAAGCTTTCACTACGCTGGCTGTACCCCTGTGGTATAAATGGGCCAACCGCGATAAATACGCGGCCAAGGTGTTCAAGATGCAGCTCGACTACATGATGTCAGGCAGTCTGGGCTATGCCAATCCCGATATGGTTAAGGGTCAGACGCTGAAGTTTGTCTAAATTCATGTTCAAAACCTCTGTCGCTGGCTGTTTAGCAGCGTATAGGAACCGCCCCTGGGGCGGTTCCTATTTTCATAAATTGGCTGTGATTCGATTTTAATTGTCGGGGAAAGGAATAATCCCGGTTTTTGCCGACCAGGATTTATCAGCCGCTAAGTATTAATCGCATTTTTGAGTTAGGATAGATTTATGCCACACATTACTTTTGTATTACCCCACTGGCTTTACTGGGGCGGATTAATATTCGTTCCCCTGATGGCCATGTACATCGTCCGCAAGCAGAGAGGAAAGCAAGTAGACGGCATTTTATCAAAACCCATCGCATATATGCTGTGGCTCTGCGGAGGCTTTGCCGGCCTCCACCGCCTCTATGTCAAAAATATGTGGGGCCTGGTCTATATTCCCATATTTATCGCGCTTTTGCTGTTTAACGTCCAGGTCCGCAAGGCGGTGGATGTTACCTCCGGTGCTAAAAATGAAGTCAACATCGCCGAATTCGACATTGAACGCGCCCAGAAGGCGATTGACAAAGGCCGCGACAATGCCCAGCAGAAGATGGACAAGGCCAAACAGGCCCTGGTAACCGCCCAGCAGAATCTGGTAGAAAAAGAAGCCAACCATGCGAAATGGTTCCGGTTCACGAGTATCGCGGCCGTAGTCATTGCGGTTTTTTTGCTGATCGATGCCTTTTTGCTGCCTGGCATGGTTAGAAAATGCGCCGCCCGTGAGGCCCCCGACGAAGCCGCGCTTGCTGAAGCCGCCGCCAAAAAAGCAGAGTTTGAAAGGCTTGGGAAGGCCGAAGCGACCATTGAGGTAGAAATCAAGAATCCGTTCTTTCTCTGGGTCGACAAGATCAATGGGTATGTCGGAGAGTACGTCAGTTTCTGGTCGATCATCGCCGTATTTGTTTATTACTATGAAGTGCTGGGCCGGTATCTTTTCAATTCGCCGACCAACTGGGCCCACGAAAGCATGTTTCTGATGTTCGGCATGCAGTATGTGATGGCTGCCGGATTTACCCATCGCGAGCACGCCCATGTCCATGTGGACGTTTTATATCAATACTTCCCGTTCCGCGCAAAAGCCGCAATAAACGTGTTTACGTCGATTTTCTTTTTTATTTTCTGTATTGTATTATTCTGGACCGGCTGGGTGTTTGCGGCGGATTCAGTTGGCGTGTGGGAGGTGTCCTTTACCGAGTGGGCCATTCAGTACTGGCCGGTAAAGTTAACATTGTCGGCGGGTGCGCTCCTGCTGATGTTGGATGGGATAACCAAATTGATCAAGGATCTGATCGTCCTGTTTGGAAAGAGGGTATAAACTATGGGTTTGGAAATAGGTATTGGCTGGCTTACGTTTTGGATGTTTAGTACATTGATATTCCTGCTCCTGCTGGGTCTGCCGCTGGCGTTTGTCACCGGTGGGTTGGGAGTTGTGTTTCTGTTTTTATTCGGCGATGTCCAAATGCTTCATATTCTGCCGTCGCGCATCTTTCCTTTTATGACCGATTATCAGCTATCGGCCATACCTCTGTTTATTTTCATGGCTTCCGTACTGGCTGCGGCCGGGTTGATCGAAGAGCTGTTTGATGTGGTCTACCAGATTCTGGGTGGTTTGAAGGGCGGTTTGGCCACCGCCACAATTATCGCCTCAACCATTCTGGCCGCCATGGTGGGCGTGATCGGCGCCGCGGAAGTGACCATGGGCATCATCGCCCTGCCGGCCATGCTCAAGCGAAAATACAATCCTGAGCTCGCCTGTGGCTCCATCCTGGCTGGCGGGACGCTCGGCATCCTGATTCCGCCGTCCATTCTGGCGATTATTTTTGCGGTGGTGGCCCAGCAATCGGTGGGTGAGTTGTTTATCGGCGCTTTTTTCCCGGGCTTTTTGCTTTCGGGAATGTATATCCTGTACGTCACAACCCGCAGCTATCTGAAGGAGGGCGTCGGACCGGCACTGCCAAAAGAGGAACGGATCAGTGCCAAAGAAAAATTCAAACTGCTCAAGGGCATTATCGCGCCGATTCTGCTGGTGATCCTGGTGCTGGGCGTCATTTTTACCGGTGTTGCCACTCCGGTGGAGGCTGCCGGTATCGGCACCTTTGGGGCCCTGGTTGTGGCGGCCCTGTCGCGCAAGCTGTCCTGGACCAATATCGCCACGGCCGCCATCACCACCCTCAAGGCGTCCACCATGGTGCTGTGGATCATGTTCGGCGCCAGCATCTTCGTCGGCTTTTATATCGTCAATGGCGGTCAGCAGTTCGTGACCGAATCCCTGCTGGGCACCGGCCTGGGACCCTACGGCATTTTGCTGATCATGATGGTCCTGTTGATCCTGCTGGGCATGTTCCTGGACTGGGTCGGCATTCTGCTGCTGGCAGTTCCGATTTTCGCCCCGATTATGCGCTCCCTGCCCTGGGATGGGCTATTTGGTTTTCCGGGCGTGCCGCCCGGGGAGGTGTCTCTGTGGTTCGGGGTGGTCTACATGGTGAACATGCAGATGTCATTTTTAAGCCCGCCTTTCGGATATGCTCTCTTTTATCTGAAAAGCGTGGCGCCGCCGGAAATCACCATGGGAATCATATTTCGAGCTGCGGTACCTTTTCTTTTTTTACAGGCTATCGGACTGGCCCTGGTTGTCATCTTCCCCGAAATTATTCTCTGGTTGCCCAGGCTGGTTTACGGCAACTAGATCAGGCCGGGACATAAGTTACGCTGCAGACTGCTTATTAAGCGTAACTTATGCCCCGGCCTTCATGCATTTCACCTGAATTCATTTATTGACTATTTGGAGGAACTTATCCCGGGAAAACCGAAAATGATAGAAAATTGGAATAAAAAAAGGAAACCCTGAATGGTGAACCCTGAATCCCTGAACGCTCAACAATAAATGAAATCACTTTCGAAAGCTATCGACACCATTGACGCCGTTGCTGAAGCCGGTAGTGTCGGCATTCGCGAGCTTTCTTCCATCACCGGCTTTCCCCCTTCGACGATCCACCGCATCGTTGCCACCCTGGTTCAGAGACATTACTTCCAACAGGACCCTGTCACCAAAAGGTATTCGCTGTCATTTCGGTTTTTAGAACTGGGCTCCAGGGTTCAGCAGCAGACCCACTTAACCTCCATCGCACGCCCCCACCTTGAACGGCTCATGGCCGAGACCCGAGAAAGCATCAACCTTGCAGTGCGGGACGGAGACAGTGCGGTCTATCTGGACAATATTCAAAGCAACTACTCCATGCTTCAGTTATTCACCCGGCCCGGCGCACGGGTCCCGCTTTATGCCACCGGTGTCGGGAAACTATTTCTAAGTCGGATGAGTTCAGCGGATCTCGATGCATATCTGCAACGGGTTGATTTAATCCCTTTTACCCGGCACACCGTAATCGAAAGGGAACAAATAACTGAAGAATTGAAACTCATCCGAACCCGGGGTTTTGCGGTGGACAATGAGGAAATGGAAGCAGGGGTCCGGTGTGTGGCCGCTCTCATCAATGACTACGACGGCCGCCCGGCAGCGTCGGTTTCCATTACCGGCGCCGCCATGCGCGTTACACCGGATCGGGTCGAGCATTTTGGCGAATTAATCAAATCCTGCGCTTTAACCATATCCCACGAACTCGGGTTTAATCCCGCTAATTAATCCTCCCTTAAAAATAGCATATTCAGGTCTGTAAATTGTCCTTTGATAGATAGATTAGAAATTGTTTTGCCGTTATCTGCTCTAATTTCTTAAACGGTTGACTTTTCGGCGGTTATACCTTAATTTTGCTGTTTTATCTCATATTTTATGTTTTTGAAAAAGCTTGCTAATTTGAAGTTGCTGTCTTAATTTGAAGGGCATCAAGAATATAAGTTATTAATTTCAAATGGTTGACTTAAACAACGACAATAATTCCAACAACGATCAAAAAGCTCCGAAGCTCTGGGGCTGGACCACATATGCGAGCATCGCCATCGCGATCATCATTCTGGTTTTTGCAGCGACATTTGTGGATCTCAAAGAAATCTGGCGCCAGATTACGGCCTGTGACAAGCGGTTTGTTTTGCTCGGGGCCCTGGCCCATTATGCCACCTACCTGGTGCGCGGCATGCGCTGGCGACGCTGCCTGATCCACCTGCCGGTTAAAGCCGGCAGCACCAAATTCGGCTTGCTCGTCTTTTTTTATAATTTCGTAGACAACCTGGTTCCGGCCAAACTGGGCGATGTCTATGCCGCTCATCTGGCCCGCATTAACTTCAATATTCGGCGTTCGGCGGCCATGGGATCCATCGTGTTTTTGCGTATGGTCGACGCCTGGATTGTTTTATTGCTGGCAGCACTGGCATCCTGGACGTTGTTTGCGGATAAACTGCCCGGCGCGGTTTTCTGGAGCCTGATCGGCGGCTGTATTATTGCAGTGGGGGCAACCTCCATCATGCTGGTGTTTTTTTTGTTCAAAAAGAAGCTGCCCGGCTGGATACCGCAAAAAATTCAACAAATGATCCAGGCCTTTCAGACCGGCATGTGGCCCCGGGCCAAAGAATTATTTCCAATTGCTATCTTAACGGTAACCATTTGGTCATTGGAAATAGTTTGGATTTTCTGTCTGACCCTGGCGTTTGATTTAAACGTCGGTGCAGCTGAAACAATTTTTCTGACGATGATACCGCTGCTGGCCTCGGCCTTCCCATTTACGCCTTCCGGTGCCGGTGTGGTGGAAATCACACTTTTTAGTTGTTTGCGGGTGGTGGGAGTCACCTCACCGATTGCAGCCTCACTGACAGTGGTCAATCGCTTCATTGATTATGCGCTTCACATAGCGCTCGGTGTTCTGACCTGGGCCATCAGGCGTGTAATCGGGCTGCGGACCTGGCGTGATGTGCCGCTTAAAGATTTACGGGAAAATGATCCGGCTGAAATACCCGTCGGCCAAAGTCGATTGAATATTGACTATTGATTAATGACTAATTTATGAAATCGCTTCGCTCCATCAATTTTATATCTGATTGTCATTGAGGAACAATATATACCCAATTGATTCAGGTTCTACGGAGTTTCAAAAGGGTCTTTCAGGACCTGTGGGATTTCCAGGTTTAATTATTATAATTCGATAGGATTCCTTCATTAGACAATATCCAATAGTAATTAGTCATTTTTAAAGGGGGAAAAATTACATGGCCTTAATCGGTTCCGTACCCAGAAGATGCGTGAATCTTCCGCCGGGAAGCTTAATGACCCTGATTGGCTCCATATTCGGCAAAAAAGTGCAGGAAGGACCTGCAATCGAGGATTTCTACCGAAAATTTGCAGCCTGGCTGGGCGCTTCACATGTATTCGGCGCAGCTTCCGGCAGATCAGCTTTTCAACTGGCATTAGAATCATTGGGACTGGAAGAAGGTGCCGAAATTATATTCCCGGTTTTTACCTTTCCGGTCATCCCCCTGGTGGCAAAATTGCTCGGCTTTCAACCGGTATTTTGTGATGTTGATCCCAAAACTTACAATTCCGGCCCCGAACATATTGAAAAGAAAATTACCGATAAAACCGGCGCCGTTCTGGCTACCCACCTTTTCGGTCAACCCTGCCCCATCCAACAGATTGCAGATCTGGCACGACAGCGCAATATTCGCCTCCTGGAGGACTGCGCCCATGCCTGCGGCGTTCGGGTCGACGGCAAGCAGGTCGGTACTTTCGGAGACATCGGTGTCTTCAGTTTTGCCGAGGGCAAAAATATGCCCTGCTTCGGCGGGGGGGCCATTGCCACATCCAATGATGAAATTGCCCAACGAGCCGCCGCAATATTGTCTGAAACTTCCAAGCCAAGCACTGATGTGGTTGCCAAAAAGGCTTTTTCAGTCTGGGCCAAATGGCTGCTGACGCGCCCTTTTGTCTTTGGAATTACGGCATATCCGGCACTGCGCGTAAAGCTTTTGCTGGGACAACCACTGATGGATTCCGCAGTCGGTGATGAACTGCTGGAAGATTTTGCAAAGTCTAACCCGCAAATCAGTCCTTTTTCAAATCTCCAGGCGGCTACCGGATTGCTCCAGCTAAATCATATCGATGGATTCAATGAAGGCGCTCGGCGCAATGCCGGAATCCTGACGGGAATGCTCAAAGATGTGCCGGGTATCCAAGCGCCGGATACGGTCGAAGGAGACCATATATATGTCTATTATCCCCTGACATTGGATCCGGCCAAACGTGATGATCTGAGAAATTATCTTCTAAAAAATGGTTTTGATTCTAAAACTACCGACATGTCAGACTGCTCAGCACTTAAGCCTTTTCAGGAAACTTTGTCAACCGGCAATGATCAAAGTCTGCCGAAAGAGGCTTCTATTCTGGAAATTTGCGTGTATCCGGTAATCCCGCAAGCCGAGATGCGCCGCTTGGGCAACACCATCCGAACCTGGGCGGGGTTGCCGACGATATAAATCTATGACAGTATTATCACTTAGATCTTACATTTCGTATGTTTAAAATATTTTAATTTTCATTCAAGCAATATTTGTAAAAATATCAGTTAGGTACCTTCAAACAACCACCATTGGTCA